>CACXCQ010000247.1 GCA_902766185.1 uncultured Eubacteriales bacterium | reverse complement strand
TGGATATGGCGAGAGCCATCGAGGGAATGCCGCGGCACGCCTCCACCCACGCCGCCGGCGTAGTGATCTCCAAAAAAGCTCTGGACGAATACGTTCCCCTGTACCTGACGGACAAGGGGCTTGCCACCCAGTTCAACATGACCACCATCGAGGAGCTGGGACTTCTGAAGATGGACTTTTTGGGCCTGCGGAACCTGACCATCATCCGGGACGCCCTGGAGATGATCGAGGCGAACCACGGGAAGAAGATCGACTTCTCCACCATGGAGTACGATGACCCGAAGGTCTACGAGACCATCGCCGGAGGAAATACCATGGGGATCTTCCAGCTGGAAAGCGGCGGGATGACCTCCTTCATGAAGAACCTGAAGCCGGACTGCTTCGAGGACATCGTGGCGGGCATCGCCCTGTACCGGCCGGGTCCCATGGCTTCGATCCCGACATACATCGACAACAAGAAGAACCCCGGGCACGTGCGGTACATCCACGAAAGCCTGCGTCACATCCTTGACGTGACCTACGGATGCATGGTGTACCAGGAGCAGGTCATGCAGATCGTCCGGGATCTGAGCGGATATTCCTACGGCAGGTCGGACCTGGTGCGGCGTGCCATGAGCAAGAAGAAAAAGGCCGTGATGCTGGAGGAGAAGGAGTTCTTCATCAACGGCAAGCTCGCCGAGGACGGCAGCGTGGAGATCCCGGGCTGCGTCCGCAACGGCATCCCGAAGCACATCGCGGAGGAGATCTACAACCAGATGATCAGCTTCGCCGAATACGCCTTCAACAAATCCCACGCGGCGGCCTACGCGGTGCTGGCCTATGAGACCGGCTACCTGAAGACCCACTATCCGGTGGAGTTCATGGCCGCGCTGATGACCAGCGTCATGGGGGATTCCGCCTCCATGGCCAACTATATCCACAACTGCCGGGAGATGGGCATCCAGGTGCTGCCCCCGGACATCAATGAGAGCAGTGAGAAGTTCACGGTGGTGTACGACGAGGAGGATACTGCCCGGGAGCACGGGAAGATCCGCTTCGGCCTTCTGGGGATCAAGAATCTGGGCAAGGGGCCCATCGAGGCCATCATCCGGGCCAGAGAGGAAAAGGGCCGGCCAAAGGACATTTTCCGGTTCATCGAAAACCTGGATGTGCACAAGGTCGGGCGAAAGGCGCTCGAGAGCCTGATCAGAGCCGGGGCGCTGGACTGCCTGAACGAGAACCGGGCCGCCCACCTGGTGATCTACGAAAGCCTGCTGGACGCGGCGCTTTCCGACGCGAAGCACAATCTGGAAGGACAGATGTCTCTGTTCCAGACCAACGCGGATGCCATGGAGGAGTCCACCGGCGGCCGAAGGCTTCCGGATGTGAGCAATTTCAGCCAGGATGAGCTCATCGCCCAGGAAAAGGAGATGCTGGGGGTCTACATCACCGCCCATCCTCTGGAGGAATACGCGCAGACCATAAACCGCCTGGTGACCGTCACTTCAAGGCAGCTGGCCCAGGTGCTGGACGAGGAGAGCGAGGGCACCATGGAACAGGCGGGGCAGGTCATGGGCGGCCGCAGCGCGGTCACCGACGGCATGAACGCCACCATGGCGGGGATCATGGTGAACAAGAAGACCCTGATCACGAAGAACAACAAGATGATGGCCTTCGTGGATCTGGAGGACCTGTACGGGACCGTGGAGATCGTGGTCTTCCCCAACGTCTACGAGTCCTTCGGGGAGCTGCTGGAGGAGGACCGCATTCTGGCCATTTCCGGCAGAATCAATTTCAAGGAAGGCGAGGTGCCCAAGCTTCTGGCGGACAGGATCGTGGATCTGAAGGAGCTGCGGGAGCAGGGCGGACCAGCCTTTGGGCAGGAAAACGGGCCGGCTGGATCGCCACGGAGGCAGGACGCGCCCCGAAGGGAAGAGCCTCAGCCGGAGGGTCTGGTCAAGATCCGCATCCCGGAGGGACCGCCGGTGATGGTGCAGGACGTTCTCCGGCAGATCAGCCGGGTCATGGGACAGCATCCGGGAAGGGTGCAGAGCATCGTCTACATGCCCGCCCAAAGGCAGGGCGAGAAGGGCAGGTCCTTCCGGACCACCCCGGACCTGTGGGTGGACGCCGGCGAGGAGTTCGCGAAGAGGATCACCCGGATCGTGGGTGAAGAGAATTACAAAGGTAATGTTCAGGTATAAGGAGAGAAGAAGATGAAGAGAATCGGTGTACTGACAAGCGGAGGAGACGCGCCGGGCATGAACGCCGCGCTGCGGGCAGTGGTGAGGACCGGCCTGTCTTTGGATATGGAAGTGTTCGGGATCAGCCACGGCTACGAGGGATTGCTGGAAGGCGAGATCGAGGAGATGAAGTGGCATTCCGTGGGCGATATCATGCAGCGGGGAGGGACCATCCTGAGGACCGCCCGGAGCAAGCGGTTCCGGGAGGAGAAATGGCAGGATCACGCGGTGAATATCCTGAACGCCTTCGGCATCGAAGGACTGGTGGTCATCGGCGGAAACGGCTCCTTTGCCGGCGGTCTGCAGCTGGCGAAGCGGGGCATCAAGGTCATGGGCGTGCCGGGGACCATCGACAACGATCTGGGGTATACGGACTACACCATCGGATTCGATACGGCGGTGAACACGGTGCTGGATCTGATCTCCAACATCCGGGACACCTCCTCATCCCACGAGCGCTGCACGGTGATCGAGGTCATGGGACGCCACTGCGGCGACATCGCCCTGCATTCCGGGCTGACCGGCGGGGCGGACTTCATCCTGGTGCCGGAGATCCCGGTGGATGTGAACAGCATCTGCCGGGAGGTGCTGCGCGGAAAGCAGGCCGGCAAGCGCCATAACCTGATCATCAAGGCGGAGGGTGTGGATATCGCAACGAATGAGCTTGTGCAAAGGCTGGAGGATGTCACCGGGATCGAGACCCGGGAGGTTGTCCTGGGCTATATCCAGAGGGGCGGAAGCCCGACCCAGAGGGACAGGATGCTGGCCTCTGTCACAGGAGCGAAGGCGGCGCGGCTGCTCTACGATGACGTGGAGAGCCGGGCTGTGGGAGTCCGGGGAGAGGAAGTCATTTCCGTCGAGCTGGAGGAAGCCCTGAACATGAAGCGGGAATTCATCAAAGACCTTTACGATCTGGCCACCAGGCTGTCCTGAGTTTCACCAAAACTCCATTTTTCATCTGCCCCTGTTTGTGTTAAGATAATAGGGACAGTATAAGACACATGTATCATGACGTGAAGAAAGAGAGCGGAAGAACAAAATGCTGGTAAAGCTGAACGAAACGCTGAGAAAACTGTTTATCGTACTGGGTGCGGTGTTCGTCCTGTTCAAGCTGATCGAGAAGGTCGAGATCACGAAGGAACCGGAGGGAGACCACTATCAGAGTGCGGAATTTGATGATATCTGGTAAACGAGGAATTTGTAGATGAGAGTACTGACAATATTGAGCGGAATCCTGATGCTGGCAACAGGAGTGTTTTGCCTGATCAACCCGGGGCAGACTTTTCTGGTGCTGGCTTTTGTCGTGGGAATCGTGATGGTCATCAACGGGATCATCCACATGCTGGCCTACATGGTCGGCCGCGGCCTGAACAACAAGGGCGACAACAACGGATGGATCCTGGTGGACGCGCTGATCACCATGATGCTTGGCGTGCTGGTGCTTTGCAACCAGCTGGTGGTGGATATGGCCATCCCAATGGTCTTCGGCATGTGGGTCCTGGTATCCGGCATCCTCAGGATAGAAGCGGCCACCCACATCAACCGGGAACGGAAGCTGAGCAACTTCCGCTCCACGATGATCACCGGAATACTGACCGTGATCGTGGGTCTGTTCGGCTTCATCAACCCGCTGGTATCCTGGTTCACCGTGGTGTTCCTGCTGGGACTGTTCCTTTGTATGCAGGGCATCAACATCATCGAGCTGGGTATCAACATGCCCCACGAGAAGAAGGATTATATGCGCATTTACCGCAGGAAGCATGAACCGGTGAAGATCACCAGCGAAGACGAGACGCCGGAGGCTGTGGAACAGCGCCGGCAGCTCCGGGCGGAGGAGGCAAGACAGGCCCAGGAGCAGGCGGAGATCATGGAAACCATAGGAGTAGTCGTAGATGAGTCTAAGGGTTGATGTCTGTATCATCGGAGGCGGAGCCGCAGGACTTGCGGCGGCGGCGTCCATCGACAGAGGGATCAGAACCTGCGTCATCGAAAAGAATAAGATCCTGGGTCGCAAGATCCTGGCCACCGGCGGAGGCAGATGCAATCTGACCAACGCCGGATGTCAGGGCCACGGCGCGACACTGGATTTTTTTGCTTCTCACGGGCTTCAGGCATTCCCGGATGAGGAGGGCAGATACTATCCCTATTCCGGACGGGCAGCCGATGTGGTGCGGACTCTGGAGGAGGCAGTATCCGGCGCGGACTGCCGGGTGCTGACGGACTGCGCCGCGGAAAGCATCGAAGTGACCGGCGGCGGGATCGAGGCGGCGGACGCCGGCTTTCGCATCAGGACCAGCCGGAAAGAGACGGTTTTCGCAAAGGCGGTGCTTCTGGCCGCCGGCGGAAAGGCTGCGCCTCAGTTCGGGACCACCGGAGACGGGTACCGGCTGGCAAAGGACCTGGGGCACCACGTCACCAGGCTCTATCCCATTCTCACCGGCATCCGGTGCGGAGAGCTCAGGGACCTGAAGGGAATCCGGGCCCGGGGAAGAGTCACCCTGCTGAAGGACGGCGCTGCTTTGGCGCAGGAGAGCGGGGAGATCCAGTTCACGGAGGACGGCATTTCCGGGATCTGCGTGTTCAACCTGACTCCCCTGATCCGGGCGGAGGACGGCGAAGCACCGCAGGAGGCATTCAAACGGTGCTGCCTGGAGCTGGATCTGGCACCGGATTTTACGGCGGAAGAGATCGCGGGACGCACCTCATCCTTCGGGATCCTGACCAGAGAACTGGCGGATCGTGTGGATCTGGAGCACATCAAGGCCTGGCGCCTTCCGGTGCTGGGGATCAAAGGCTGGCGGGACGCCCAATGCACTGCCGGCGGGATCCTGCTGGAGGAGATCCACCGGGACACCATGGAGTCCGCGCTGATCCCGGGGTTGTACTTTGCCGGGGAGATCCTGGACATCCAGGGGCCGTGCGGCGGGTATAATCTGCAGAACGCCTGGGAGACCGGAATGCGGGCGGCCAAAGCCATGAGCCGGCAGATCCGGGAAGGGAGGTCGCTGCAGCCTTGAGATACCGGATCAGTGAAGTGAAGATCAGCGCCCGGCAATACGCGGACAGGGAGCACCGGATGGAGCACATCGAGGCCGCGCTGAAGCGGAAGCTGAAAAAGACCGGAGGACGGGGGAATGCTGCTCCTGAGGTGAGCCGCATCGAGATCATCCGGGAATCCATCGACGCCCGGCACAAGCCGGATGTGATGGCCGTATATACGCTGGATTTCGACTGTTCCCGGAAGCTGCGGCTGCCCGAAGGGGCCCCCGCGGGGTACAACAGCCGTT
>CACXCQ010000246.1 GCA_902766185.1 uncultured Eubacteriales bacterium | reverse complement strand
GACACGACATCAATTACATGTCCCGCAGCGGGATCATTTCCCATGCCGGCCGCGCCGCGGAGGGCCCGTCGCTGATGAACTTTCAGGTGGCGGATGTGGCGGTGGGGTCGATGAACTCCGTGGTGGGGATCCTGGCGGCGGTCTACCGGCGGGAGAAGACGGGAAGAGGACAGTACATCGACGTGTCCATGATGGACGGATGCGTTCCCTTCAACAGCCTGGACGGCGCGGAGTTTCTCGTGTCCGGCAAACAGCCGCGGAGGGAAGGGGAACTGCTGAACGGCGGCTCCATGTACGATTACTACGAGACCAGCGACGGCGGGTTCATGAGCGTGGGATCCCTGGAACCGAAATTCTGGGAGAACCTCTGCAGGACCCTGGGGCGGGAGGACCTGATCCGCGGGACCGTCTTCCCGGAAAACGCAGACGAAGTCAAGAAAGAGATCCGGGAGATCTTCCGGACGAAGACAAAGGCAGAATGGACCGGGATATTCTCTCGTGTCGATGCCTGTGTGCAGCCGGTGCTGGATCTGGAGGAGGCGCTGCTTGAGGACCCGCAGATCCGGGCGAGGGAAATGGTCGTCGAGGTAGACCAGCCTTTGCATGAGGGGACGAAGGTGAAGCAGATGGCGACAGCGATCAGATTCAGCGAAACGCCCTGCGAATACCGCTTCGCCGGATACCCCTCCGGCCACCACACCCGGGAGATCATCGAGGCGCTCGGGATGGATTACGAGGAGCTGCAGGCCAAAGGCGTGTTTGACTGATGTGAGGTGACGTTAAATGGCGGATAGACTAGTGTTGCACAGCGTGAAACGGAATATTGCTCTGGTCGCAGTCATCGTGGCATTTGCCATGTTGTTCGTTGCGGTCTCTCCTGTCTGCGCGGAGGAATCGACCGTAAAGACCTACAGTAAGAGCATGAACGTCGTGGGGAGCGGCGGAAAAGCGGACCCGGATTTTCTTTATACCGTACGGTTCGGTGAAAAAGGAGAGGTTGTCTCGTCAACGTCATCAAGCAGGAAGGTGGTCGAGATCTTCAACGACGGGTCCTGCTCGCCGGGTACTTTCTTTGCGAAAAAACCGGGGAAGGCAACGATCACGTTCAAGGTGAAGAAGAACGGGAAAATCAGGAAATACAAGATGGCCGTCAAGGTCTTCAGGCATAACGATCCGTTCAGGAAATTCACCTTCGCCGGGAAAAATCTCACAAAAAAGTACAACAGGAAAACATACTGCCAGTTCAGTTCCAATAAGAAGGCGGCGACCGTCAGGATCACCAGTAAGAAAGGCTGGAAAATCAAGAAGATCACCCGCAGATGGTACGATATCGAGGCAAACAAAGAAAAACGGGCAACCATCAGGAACGGAAGCAAAATACAACTGGACAGCATATACAACATGATCGTTGTCGATATGTATAACAGCAAAAACAAAACGAAGCAGAGGTTTTTCGCGGTTGCCTTCAACGAGAGAGCGGGGATCGGGGAGCTCGTGCATATAGAGGTGCCTGAGAATTACGGCGATCCATCCGTAACGCACGTCAATGGAGACACATCCAGGCCCAGCATAGAAAAAACGTGGAGCAACGAAAGCAACGATACGATCCGGGCCTCGATCCTTTCCTACAATGGGACGCCTGTCATGGGGAAGGAAGATGTCTACCCGAAGGATGCGGATGGCAACCCATTGGTCACCATGGAGGATTACCGCGCGCTGGGCTTCGAGGAAAAGACCACATCGAATGGAATGTCTGTCCTGGTCGGAACGACTGATCTGGGAACCGTCAAAGACGGCGCGATCAGGGGCGTCTTCGAATACTATGAGTGCCTGATCGCTGTCGGTGTGGAAAACGGAGAAAACCAGGCGGTAACAGAAAAAAATATCACGGACTTCAATCAGGTCCTGGAATCTGCAAGCGCCGCAATACCTGTTCCGAACGGCCGCCCGTGGAGGCCGAAGATTTATATCGATGAAAAATAAGAGCACGAAAGACAACAGCAGAAGACTGTTCCGGCTGATCCTGACAGCGCTCATGACAGCCGCTTTTGTGCTGTCCGCATTCCCCGCACTGGCAGCGTCAGCCTTTGCGGAGACAGACGGCGCGGGGGAAACCGCTGCGCAGGCTGAACGGGGCGCGGTCGTGTCGAAGAAGGCGCTGGATCTGGTCGATGACAGCGAGCTGAAGGGCATCTCGAAGATCCCGCTGACGTATTACGATGTGTCCGACCACGTGTACACCTGGAAATTCCCGTACACCGATGACTTCTTCCGCCACCCTTCCGATCAGTTCAGCGTCACCATGGCGCAGGGCTCGCTGGGTCTTGCCATCT
>CACXCQ010000245.1 GCA_902766185.1 uncultured Eubacteriales bacterium | reverse complement strand
GGCGCAGGTGGCTACGGCGGTGCAGGCGCTGCGGGCGGCGGCTACGGCTACGGTAGCGGTGCTGCGACAGGAGCCGCGGGCGGCGCAGGTGGCCGGGGCGGTGCAGGTGGCGCGGGTGGTTACGGCCCCCGCCGGACCACCAGCAGCGGGTACCGGGCTCATCCGGGTGAGGTGCAGGACGGCAAACTGATCCTCCTCTGCCCCCACTGCAGAAGGGGACTGCGCGTACCGGCGGGTCTTGGACAGATCCGCATCCGCTGTCCGCACTGCGGAAGGGAATTCACCGGGAGGAGCTGATCGACGTTCACCTCAACGTATGACGTTCCACTATCGTCCGGAAAAACGGCATTTGTGGAAGTCCGCTTCCAAAATACTGCGTTTTAGAGGAGCTGGTGGAAGGGCAGGGTGCCGGTCCCGAAAGGGAGTGTGGTTTCCCTTGACGATAATCCCGAAAAATACTATACTGATATTGCGTGAAATCGCCTTTTGATGGTTCCGCAAGCATGGTTTGGGTCCTGCGCAATAGGACACCGTGAACCTTGTCAGGTCCGGAAGGAAGCAGCAATAAGCGGAGGCTCTTATGTGCCGCAGATCAGCCTTCTCCTAGCCTGCGGAGCTTTCAAAGGGCGATTTCCTTATTTCAAACAGAAAGAGAACCACTATGTACACCGCACTTTATCGCGCATACCGCCCGGAAGTGTTTGACCAGCTTTTGGGGCAGGAACATATCGCCAGGATACTGAAGAATCAGATCGCGTCCGGGACGACCAGCCACGCCTATCTGTTCTGCGGGACCAGGGGAACGGGCAAGACGACGACGGCCAGGCTTCTGGCCAAGGGACTCAACTGCCTTTCCGATGGGGAACGCCCCTGCGGGGAATGCGCTGTCTGCAAGGCCATCAGAGACGGGAATTATCTCGATGTGGTGGAGATCGACGCGGCGTCCAACCGCAGCATTGAAGATATCCGCCAGCTGAGGGAAAGTGTCAACTACCCGCCGGCGGAGGGAAAGCATAAGGTCTACATCATCGACGAGGTCCACATGCTGTCCGCGGAAGCGTTCAACGCGTTGCTGAAGACTCTGGAGGAACCGCCGGAATACGTGACGTTCATCCTTGCGACGACGGAACCCAGAAAACTTCCGGCAACCATTCTTTCCCGTTGCCTGCGGCTGGATTTCAAGCGCATCCCGGAGCCTGTGCTCATCGATGGGATGAGACGGATCTGCGGAGAGATCGGCATTCAGGTCTCGGAACCGGCGCTGCGGATCATCGCGGCCAATGCGGATGGATCCGTTCGGGACGGGCTGAGCATTCTGGACCAGTGCATTTCCGGAGGCGAAAAACAGGTGGATACCCCTCAGGTGCTGGAGCTTTTGGGAGCATCGGGTGAGACGGTGTTCATCGAGCTCACGGATCTGGTAAGCAAACGCAGGACAGGGGAGGCCATCGAATATCTGGGTGAGGTGCTGGCGGACGGCAAGGATGTGCGCCAGCTGATCAGAGACTGGGTCATCCATTACCGGAACCTGATGATGACGAAATTCATCCGGGATCCCCAGCCGGCCATCAATCTGTCGGTGGAGAATATCGACCGGGTCAGGGAGCAGAGTTCGGTGATGCAGCTTGACGACATTACCCGGGGGATCATGGAACTGTCAAAGGTGGCGGATCAGGCTCGCTGGTCCACCCAGCCCAGGATCCTGCTGGAGGTGTGTATCGTGAACCTCTGCCAGGGAGCCGGAGGACTGCCTCCCAGAAGGAAGACACAGATTCCGGCGCAGACAGACGATCAGCCGGCACCTAAGGCACCGGCACCTAAGGCACCGGCACCTAAAGCACCGGTGAAGCGGCAGGCGCCTGCAGCGAAGGCGAAGCCGGCGGCCCCGGACAAGGCGGTGAAGGATTCCGCGAACGATCCTGCGATCGACTCTGCGGCTGACCCGGCAGAGAGCAGCACACTGAGCGCGCTGGATGCCATGATCGCGGCAGCGGAGCACGCACCGCGTCAGAGCGGGGCGGCTGAAACGCAGGCGGAGACAAACGTGGAACAGGCAGAGCCGGAACCTCTGCCGGATGAGCAGAACGCCTCGGCGGAACCGATGCCGGAGCACGACGGAGAACTTTCGCCGGAGCACGAAGCGGCCAGCAACGTGGACGATGGGCAGGAGAACGATCTCGCCAGATTGTGGGACGAAGTGTTCGCTGACGGGGAGCACCGCAAGGGGAGCATCTATCTGATCCGCAGCAACGGAATGCTCACCGACATGGACGAGGGAACATTCACCATCAGTGTGGACACAGATCTGATCCGCAGGCAGACGGAGCGCAGCCGGAAGCTGCTGGAAGATCTGATGGAGGAACGGACAGGGCAGAGAAGACACATGCACGTGGAAGTCCGTCCGACGCAGGACCGGGGAGAGATATCCGCCGAGGAAGCGGCGGCCAGAGCCTCAGAGGTCCTTGGAACAGAAGTCACTCTCGAGTAGTAGAACTCAGGAGGAACTCCGGACCCCGGATCGGCCGGTCGAATAAACCGTATATAAATGATAGATAATAGATAAGGAGGAACCCCATGGGAAAAGGAATGAGAGCCGGAAAGAAACCGAAGAAGCAAGGCGGTGGCGGCGGTAATATGCAGCAGCAGATGGCACAGATGCAGGCCATGCAGAGAGAGATGGACAAGGTCCAGGCGCAGATCGATGAGATGGAAGCCACGGCCACAGCCGGAGGCGGCGCGGTTACGGTTACCGTGACCGGCAAGAAGGAGATCAAGGATCTGCAGATCAAGCCGGAAGTCTGTGATCCGGACGATGTGGAAATGCTGCAGGATCTGGTCATTGCCGCGGTGAACGAAGCGCTGCGTCAGATGGAGGAGATCTCCCAGGCGGAAATGGGCAAATTCACCTCCGGACTGGGAATCCCGGGACTGTAGACCGCGAAGGAGCGAGCTGATGAAGTATTACGCTAAGCCCCTTAACCGGCTGATCGGAGAACTGTCGCGGCTGCCCGGCATCGGCGGGAAGACCGCGCAAAGGCTGGCCTTTCATATCCTTGCCATGGAGGACAAGGAAGCCTTTGCGTTGGCGGATGCCATCCGGGACGCCAAGACATCCATGAAATACTGCTCCGTCTGCGGGAATCTCACCGATGAGGACCCTTGCAGCATCTGCCGTGACGAGAGCCGGGATCAGAGCATGATCTGCGTCGTGGAAAGCCCCAAGGATGTGATCGCCATGGAGAAGATCCGCGAATACCGGGGACTTTATCACGTTCTGCACGGAGCCATCTCGCCCATGGACGGCATCGGTCCGGAGGACATCAACCTGAAGAGCCTCATCACCAGACTTCAGGACGAGAGGGTGCAGGAGCTGATCATCGCCACGAACCCGACGATCGAAGGGGAGGCCACCTCCATGTACATCGCCAGGCTCATCAAGCCCAGCGGCATCCGGGTGAGCCGGATCGCCCACGGGATCCCGGTGGGCGGGGATCTGGAGTACGCAGATGAGGTCACGCTGCTGAAGGCCATGGAGGGCAGGCGTGAACTGTAGCCGTGAACTGTAGCCGCAGCAAGAGCTGCGGTTTTTTCTTTGTCCGGAGAACATATTCCGGGAAACGTATATCAGACATTGAATAATAATACAAAAAAATAAGCCGATTAATCATTGACGTGATTCTTGAAGGCGAATATAATAAATTGTCTGAAAAATTATTCATCATGCAATTATCATTTATTACTGTCTTAAGAAGCTTTTAGGAGGAAACTATGGACGAAGAGAGAAATGCAGTAGTTTCTACTGACGAGTCTCAGGATCTAAAGCGAGGTATCGCCGAATGGCAGGTCGCGTTTATCGGACTTGGCGGCGTTATCGGATCCTGCTACTTCCTGGGCGTAGGCTGGGACATCGAAGTAATGGGCCCCGGCGTATTCTGGGCGTTCCTGCTGGTAGGCGTCATCGTATTTGGACTGATGATCTCCTACGCGGAACTTCTGGTCAACCTGCCTCGTTCCGGATCGTTTATCGCTTATACCAATGAGTTCCTTGGACCGACGGTATCCACGGGATTCGGC
>CACXCQ010000244.1 GCA_902766185.1 uncultured Eubacteriales bacterium | reverse complement strand
GCGCAAACGCTGAGCCTTTTTCGCGCTACTGCGATGAAGTTTGAAGTGGACTGGCAGCGGGCCGGAGTGATATAATATAAAAAATGGGCTAGTTTGAAACAGAGAAAGGAAGGGGAGAGAAATGTTTAGAGAAGGAATAAGACGATGGAGCCCGGTCCTGACCGCAGTGCTCGTCGGCATAGCCATGATTGCGGCGATAAGTCTCGCCGGCGCCAGCTACGCCACCGATCCGGGCGGCAAGGACGGAAACATTACCTGGAGCTTCAGTCCATCGTCGAAGACACTGACTGTGGGCGTGGAGGATAAGACCTCGCCGAACTGCTCGCTGTCGTATACTGCGTTGCCTTGGGACAAGTACAAAAGCGATATCCAGAAAGTGATCGTCAAAGACGGGGTCACAGATGTCACGGGTGCTACATTCAAGTGGTATCCCGAGTTGCAGGAGATCGAGCTTCCCGCCAGCGTGACCGCGATCAGGGAATCAGCTTTCATGGAGGATTTAATGCTTGAGAGTCTCAAGCATCCGACAGGAAACTGCGAAGTGAGCGGAGGGATGGACGACATGGGTGTGTACTATGGTCCATTCGATCACTGCAACGATGCGTTGCTGGTTTTTGATGTACCGGGAGACTCGGAGCTGGCGGACTGGTGCAGGGGAGCCGGATTCATGATCAAAGGTGAGAAAGGATCTCTCCGCGGAGCGACGGTGATCGAGTACCACGAAGGCGATGAGCCCATGTTCGAAGAACCGGAAGACGGCTACTCGTACTGCGCGAGAGCGAAGTGGACCGGCAAGGCAGTGAAGCCGGTTCCGGAAGTGCGGCTGTATGGACGGACACTGACCTATGGAGAAGATTTCACCTGCACCTGGAGCAAGAACACCAACGTTGGCCGGCATGAAGTCATCATCAACGGCATCGGAGATTACTACGACAGCACCCACTCGTTCTTCGTCATCTACCCGAAGAGCACCAGCATCACGAAGGTGACGGGCACAAAGAAGGCCATGACCGTCAAATGGCTGAAGCAGGCTCGGAAGATGAGCAAGAAGCACATCAGCGGCTACGAAGTCCAGATCGCGAAGAACAAGTCCTTCACGAAGAGTCAGAAAACCTACTTCGTGAAGGGGTACAAGAAGACGTCCAAGACGATCAAAAAACTGAAAGCAGGAACCTATTATGTGAGGGTGCGCACCTGCATGGATGGCGGTGAGCCGATCTACATCAATTCCGGTTGGTCGCCCAAAAAGAAAGTGAAGGTCAAATGAGTCAGCTGCAGAAGGTCTGCGACCTGTTTTTGGATGAGGCCATGGAGTGGAACGACCTGCCGGGGCTGGTCATCGGCGTGAGCCGGCGGGGCGAGGAGTTCACCGGCGCCCGGGGCGTGCGGGACATATTGACAAAGGATCCGCTGCAGGCGGACGATGTGTTCCACTGCGCCTCGGTGTCCAAGCTGTTCACCTCCTCCGCGGTACTGCTTTTGGCGCAGGCCGGCGTGCTGGACCTGAACGACCGGCTGCGGGATGTTTTGCCGGAGCTGTTCGAGCCTGCCGGAACCGGCGCGGAGCCTGCCGGTGCAAAGACTGAACTTGGCGCGGAGCCTGCCGGATTGTGCATCGCTGATAGACGATGGGAGGGCGTCAGGCTATGGCAGATGCTGTCCCACACCGCTGGGATCGGCGATGTAAGGGATTACCGCTGGGAGGAGTGCCTCCACGCGGAAGACGCGCTGGGAAACTACGTGCATTCGGAAGAAGTGACCGGCCAGCCTTTGCTGTGGGAGCCGGGTGAGGGAGGATTCCGGTACAGCAACATCGCCTACGAGATCCTCGGGCACATCGTGGAGAGAAAGTCGGAGGAGTACGCGGGCATGCACCTCTCTTATGAGGCCTTCGTTCATCGGTATCTGATGGAGCCTGCGGGAATGGCGGACTCCTCGATGCTGACCTGGGAGCGGGTGCACCGGAGCGGGGCGACGGATCAGGACGCGCCCGGTGAGGCTGCGCTGAGGCAGAATGCGCCAGGTGAGGCTGCGACGGACCAGGACGCGCCCGAGAAGGAGGAACTTCTCTGCGATGCGATCCGCAAGCGGAACGCCGGGATATGCGAGAGCTGGCGGCCGATGGCCCTGCCGCATGAGAAGGCTCCCGACCGGAGTATCGTGCCGGTGAAGTTCTACCCTTATACCCGCGCCCACGGGCCGAGTTCCACGCTGACCTCCACCGCCCATGATCTGCTTCAGTGGGCCCGGGTCCATATGGATGGGTTTGCGGAGACAGCGGATTCGGCGGTCCGCGTCGAGCCAGCTGGCAGCGTTTGTGCGGTCAGTGGCGCCCCGGTCAGCGCCGGCGGCCTGCTCAGCGCCGAGACTTACCGCCGCATCCGCCGCGAGTACGCCGAGGTCCCCAACAACAGAGAAAAAATGGGACTGGGCTGGTTCATGCGCAGGCAGAACGGCTGC
>CACXCQ010000243.1 GCA_902766185.1 uncultured Eubacteriales bacterium | reverse complement strand
GGGTGACCGATTATTCGCTCGCCCCTTTTCAAACCGGCATCCGCGGAGTATAATAGGATAGTTAAGCGGAAAAGAAACGGTATTGCCGGCGTTTCGGAGGCGGCAGCCGTCAGATACAGGAGGAAAACTATGAGCGACGAGAGGAAAAAAGTCATCACCATCAGCCGTGAATTCGGCAGCGGCGGCAGGCTCATCGGACGGCGCCTCGCGGAAAAGCTGGGCGTTCCCTATTACGACAAAGAGCTGCTGGACCGCATCGCTGAAGAATCCGGGTTCAGCCGGGAGATGATCGAGAGCGCGGAGAAGAGAGCGAAGAACAGCTTCCTTTACAGCCTGGCTTCGGCTATGGGCACAGGAGAAGCAGGCCCGGAAAGCCTGTCTTTGAATGAGCGGTTCTTCCTGGCGCAGTTCGACACCATCCGCAAAATGGCCGAAGAGGAAGGCTCCTGCGTCATCGTCGGACGGTGCGCGGACTACATCCTGCGCGATCTTCCCTACGCGACCAACGTGTTCATCTATGCGGAGGAAGCGGACAAGATCAAGCGGGCGGTCGAAGAGTACGGCGTTCCGGAAGAGAGCGTGCGCAAGCTGATGAAGGATACCGACAAGGCGAGAGCCAATTACTATACGTATCACACCGGCCGTAAGTGGGGAGACCCGGTGAACTATCACTTCTCTCTGGACAGCGGCTACCTGGAGATCGAGGACATCGTCGACATCATCATCGAATACACCAACCGGCAGATCCGCAGAGGAACTACCATCTGGGATAAGTAAAATGGGACGGGCAACGGCAATCTATCGCGTCCGGGGCATGTACTTCAGCGGGACCGGGACTACGGAGAAGATCGTCTCCGCGGTGGCCGGCAATATGGCGGCGGAGCTCGCGCAAAGGCTGGAAGGGCCGGGGCGCGAAGCCGCGACGCTGCGCATCGAAAAAGCGCCGGACATCAACTTCACTCCACCGAAAGCCCGGGAGCAGGTATATCGCTTTGACGAGCACGACATCATCGTTTTTGGGGTGCCGGTGATCGCCGGGCGTGTGCCGAACGTGCTGCTTCCCTTCCTGAATACGCTGGAGGGTGACGGCGCCATGGCAGTGCCTGTGGTGCTCTACGGCAACCGGAATTTCGATGACGCGCTCATCGAGCTGCGGGACATACTGGAGGAACAGGGATTCTACACGGTGGCGGCCGCGGCCTTCATCGGCGAGCATTCCTTCTCTAGGAAACTGGCTGCAGGCCGGCCCGATGAGAAGGATATGGCCGTGGCGGAGAGCTTTGCGGAGCAGACGGCGGAGAAGATCGCCGGGTTGCTGCAGGAAGCGCAGGCCGGGCAGATGCTGCCGCCGGAGGCGGTGCTCAACATCATGCTGGAGGACCTGGGTCCCGTAGAAGTAGAGGGTGAACAGCCTTTGCGCCCCTACTATAAACCCCGGGACCGAAAGGGGAACCACATCAACATCCTGAAGGTGAAGCCGAAGCTGGACAAAGAGAAGTGCACTTTGTGCGGCATCTGCGTGGATGTCTGCCCCATGGGATCCATCCGGGCGGAGGCGCCGGGCGAGGTCAGCGGCATCTGCATCAAGTGCTGCGGCTGCGAGAAAGCGTGCCCGGAAGGAGCGCTTTACTTCGATGATCCCGGATACCTTTACCACAAGGAGGAGCTGGAGCTTGGCTACCCGCAGCGAAAGGAGCCGAGCCTGTTTCTCTGAGCGCGGCACCGGCAGACGGGAAGCCGCACCGGCGCAGGCACCGGCAGACGGGAAGCTGCACCGGCGCAGGCACCGACGCGCCGGCAACAACAAGACAATAACCGCCGCCCATTCGCGGCGGAGAAATGAGGAAGAATAAATGGCAAAAGACAAAGGAACGTATTACATCTCAACACCGATCTACTACCCCAGCTCGAACCTGCACATCGGGCACACCTACTGCACGGTAATGGCGGACGCCATGGCCCGGTTCAAGAGACTGCAAGGGTACGACGTCATGTTCCTGACGGGAACGGACGAGCACGGGCAGAAGATTCAGCAGGTCGCGGACGCACAGGGTGTGACTCCCCAGGCGTACGTGGACGAGATCGTCGCAGGCATCAAGGATCTGTGGAAGACCATGGAGATCTCCTACGACGACTTCATCCGGACCACTGAGCCCCGCCACGTGAAGCGGGTCCAGGAGCTGTTCATGAAGATGTATGAGAACGGCGATATCTACAAGGGCGAATACAAAGGCTGGTACTGCACTCCCTGCGAGTCCTTCTGGACGGAGAACCAGCTCATCGACGGCAAGTGCCCCGACTGCGGACGGCCGGTGACCAAGGCCGCCGAAGAAGCTTACTTCTTCAAGATCAGCAAGTACGCAGACAAGCTGCTGAAGATCTTCCGCGAGACGCCGGAGTTCCTCGAGCCTGAATCCCGCCGCAATGAGATGATCGCGTTCATCGAACAGGGCATGGAAGACCTTTGCATCTCCCGGTCCAGCTTCGACTGGGGCATTCCGGTGCCCATCGACGAGAAGCACGTGATCTACGTCTGGCTGGACGCGCTTTCGAACTATATCACCGCCCTGGGATGGCCGGATGAGCCGGAGAAGTACGACAAATACTGGCCGGCGGATGTCCACCTGGTGGGCAAAGAGATCGTCCGATTCCATTCCATCATCTGGCCGGCAATGCTCATGAGCGCAGGCCTGCCTTTGCCGAAACAGGTGAGAGGCCACGGATGGCTGCTGCTGGGCGGCGAGAAGGTCTCCAAGTCCAAGGCGGCCAAGGGTCAGGACGTCATCGATCCGGTGGTGCTCATCGACCGCTACGGCATCGACGCCCTGAAGTACTTCCTGCTGCGTGAGTACACCTTCGGCCAGGACGGCATCTTCACCAACGAGGTTATGCTGAAGCGGCTGAATTACGACCTGGCCAACGACCTGGGCAACTTGGTTTCCCGGACCGTCGCCATGATCGAGAAATACTGCGGCGGATTCGTACCGGAGCTGACGGAGGAAGGCGCCGTGAAGGAAGGTGATGACTTCGACGCTCAGCTGCGCGAGGTGGCCCTGGGCGCTGCGCCCAAGGTGGAAGCCCAGATGGACGAGTTCAAGTTCAACATGGCGCTGGAGGAGATCTGGATCGTGATCCGCCGGGCCAACAAATACATCGACGAGACCATGCCCTGGGTGCTGGCCAAGGACGAAGCGAGCAAAGCCCGCCTGGGCAACGTGCTCCACAACCTGGCCGAGACCATCCGCATCGTCTCCGTGCTGATCCACCCCTTCATGCACACCACCTCCGACGCTATCCGCAAGCAGCTCGGCCTGTGGTACGCGGAAGTCGCCTGGGAGGACGCCTTCAACTTTGAGATGATGAACGGCGAACAGGTGAAGAAGGGCGCGGCCATCTTCCAAAGGCTGGACATCGACAAGGAACTGGAAGCGCTGTATGAGCTGGGCGCCAAGGGCGCGGACGTGCACGTAAAAGGCAGCGCAGCCCGGGCGGCCAAGAAGGAAGCCAAGGCAGAAGCGCAGGCCGAAGCGGCTGGTGATGGTGCTGGTGCTGAGGGCGCTGCTACCGGTGCTGAGGGCGCTGCCGCTGAGGGCGGCGAGCCGGAGAGCATCCCCCTCGAGCTGAAGGATCCCATCGAATACGACGACTTCGTCAAACTCGACCTGCGTGTGGGAACCATCCTCAAGGCGGAGAAGCATCCCAAGGCAGACCGGCTGCTGGTCTTCCAGGTGAAGATGGGAACCGAGATCAGGCAGATCATTTCCGGCGTCGCGGAATTCCACGATCCGGCCGACTGCGTCGGCCAGAAGGTAGTGGTCGTGGCCAACCTGAAGCCGAGAAAGCTCAGAGGCCTGGAGTCCAAGGGCATGATCCTTTTCGCGGACAACGAAGTGGACGGAAAGACCCGCTACGAATTCGTGGAGACCATCGCCGCGGACGGAAACCCGGTGGAATAAGGCGCGGCCGGACAGTGCAGCTGCCGGCCCCCGGCGAACCAAATCACAATGAGAATAACAGAACGGACCGGGGTCTCGCATGCAGAATGGCGAGACCCCGGTCTTTCTTTTTGGGGACGACAGTGCATCGGTTTTTCTTCTGAGGTGGCGGGATTTTGTTGCGACAACAGTCTGTCCGTGCGAAGTCATGTACAATCAGGGGGCGGAGGCTGAAGAGGGCCGGTGCAGGAAGGAATGAGGACAATGAAAGAAATCAGGACGGTGGACGCAGTCGGCCACGTGCTGTGCCATGATATCACGCAGGTCATAAAGGACGTGAGCATGGGGCCTGTGTTCCGCAAGGGACACGTGATCCGGGAGGAGGACATCCCCGTACTGCTCAATGTGGGGAAGGAGCACATCTACGTCTGGGAGAATGACGAGACCATGATGCACGAAGATGAAGCGGCAGAGGTGCTCTGCAGCCTTTGCATGGGAGAGAACATCACGCGCGGCGAGGCGAAGGAGGGAAAGATCGACCTGCGGGCAGCATGTGATGGGGTGCTGAAGGTCAATGAAGAGGCGTTGGAGGCCGTCAACAGTTTCGGTCAGATGATGATCGCTACCCGGCACGGCGATTTCATCGTTCGCGAAGGCGAAAAGCTTGCCGGAACAAGAATCATTCCGCTGGTCATTGAGAAGGCAAAGATGGAAGCGGTCCGCGCAAAGGCAGGTGAAGTCTCGGGAGGAGCCCCGATTTTGCATGTCCTGCCTTTGCGGAAGAGAAAGGTCGGGATCGTGACCACGGGGAATGAAGTGTTCCGCGGAAGGGTCGAGGACACCTTCACGCCTGTGGTGGCAGCGAAAGTGGAGGAATTCGGCGCTGAAGTGATCGCGCGTGAACGGTGCGGAGACGACAAAGAGCGTATCGAGAGGACGATCCGCGAAATGCTTGCCGGCGGTGCGGATATTATCCTCTGTGCGGGAGGAATGAGCGTGGACCCTGACGACCGGACGCCGGCGGCGATCCGGGAAGTGTGCGGACAGGAGAACGTGGTGACTTACGGTGCGCCGGTGCTGCCGGGATCCATGTTTTTGCTGGCTTATTATGGCGGCGGAAGCGACAGGTCTGACAGCGACGAGTCTGACAGAGGCGGGTCTGACAGCGGCGCCGGGCTGATCCCGGTCATGGGTCTGCCCAGCTGCGTCATGTACGCCAGGAGGACCATCTTCGACCTGGTACTGCCCCGGATCATCGCGGGCGAAATGCTAAGGGGTGCGGATTTTGCGCGGTTGGGACAGGGCGGCCTGTGCCTGGACTGTGAAGTGTGCACATTCCCCAATTGCGGCTTCGGGAAGTGAAGCGTCAGAACCAGAGCTCGGGGAGGACCTGGTTTTGGATGATCTCACGAAGAGTCTCAGGCTCATTGGCCTGGGACTCATTGGTTTCGATCAGCCGCGATTTCGGGACGCCTCCGGCCTGATGCATGATCTCGACACGCTCCAGGGCATTCGTCCGATAGAAGAACTGGTGCATCAGACCCTCGTGCTCCCAGTAGAGCAGGCTTCCGTCAGCCAGCATGATCGTGTAATCCGGATGCAGCCGGAGGCAGCCGGTCCGGTCATCATAGCTGCGCCAGATGGATCCCGGCGCATTCAACCAGCTTAGCTCAGCGGGAACGTTCCAGACGCAGGTGTATCCGTGATACGAATACAGCCTGCCCTGGAGGAGCTTTCGCTGACGCAGTTCCGTTTCCAGGGAACTGACCAGCCTTTGCACGTTGATGAGAAGCTCTTCCTCGTAGTGGCAGGGGACGGCAAAGCGATCCAACTCGTACCCGATGCGCTGCTCTGATTTCGAAAGGACAGGATCACCCTGGGGGATCGTAAGGTCTGCAGATGTCTGGTTAGTGGGAAAACGCTTTTTCCTGTAGCGGCC
>CACXCQ010000242.1 GCA_902766185.1 uncultured Eubacteriales bacterium | reverse complement strand
CACCGCTGAACCCACGGTGAACCTCGGCATCACCTTCGACAGTGCCCGGACTGCCCAGTAGGCCGGCTCCGGAATGGGATGCACCAGGCGGATCCAGGGCGCTGAGATCAGATACGCGGCCGGAACGCTGTTCATTCCGCCCCGGCAGCGGTAATCCAGCGCGATATTGCCGCCCATGCTGTGTCCATAGAGGATGATTGGTACGCCCGGATAAGAAAGCATCGCCTTGGTCAGAAGCGCGCTCACATCATCCAGCACATCGATCCTGGGGGCACATTCTCCCGGCTTTCCAAGGGAATTCCCATGTCCGCGAAGATCCATGGAGAACACGGCGAAGCCCGCTTCGTTGAACTTCGTGGCTACCCGGTCGTAGCGTCCGCCGTATTCGCCGATGCCGTGAACGATGCAGACGACCTTCTTCGGGTCCTCTACAGGCCACTGATAACCCTGTATGTCCCCTTCTCCGGTCTTTCTCAAGATGAATGTTTCGTACATTACACATCCTCCTCTCCTGACCATTCATTACAATAAATGGTTATTTCATTACATTTATCGGCAATTGGACTTGATTCCTCCCTCGGGCTCGTACTATATTTCTTGTACATTATCGCTCCCAAGCAGAAAGGAGAAATCAAATGACAAGCCATCATCCCAATTGTAAGTGCAGCCTTTGCGGCTGTGTCCGCTACGAAACCTTCTCCTTTAAGAACGGATACGTGTGCGAACAGTGTCTGGAATTCCTCAAGGATGAGTATCATCCGGGAGGCAGCCGGTAGGCTTACCTTCGCGCTCTGCGCAGCTTTTCCAGAGTCTTCCGGAAATCCTCCGGAAGGGGTGCGGTAAATTCCATATACTCCGCGGATATCGGATGGACGAACCCCAGGGTCCCGGCGTGCAGCATCTGCCTTGGCGCCGTGATGCTGCCCGTCTGGGCCGCGTACAGCGTGTCTCCCAGCAGCGGGTGTCGGATGTATGTCATGTGCACCCGGATCTGATGGGTCCTTCCCGTCTCCAGTACGGCCTCGATCAGCGTATGGGAGCCGAAGCGTTCCAGTACCCTGTAGTGGGTCACCGCCGGCTTGCCGCCCTCCACGACGGCATTTCTCAGGCGGTTCTTCGGATCTCTGCCGATAGGACCTTCCACCGTGCCCTCATCTTCTTTGATGTTGTCCCGTACGATGGCCGTATACTTCCTCGTGATGCTGTGCTCCGCCAGCTGGCGGGAAAGGGACTCATGGGCCAGGTCGTTTCTCGCCACCATCAGAAGCCCGCTGGTATCTTTGTCGATGCGATGGACGATACCGGGCCTGATGACGCCGTTGATGGAGGACAGCCGGTCTCCGTACCGGTAGAGCAGCGCGTTCACCAGCGTTCCCGACGGGCTTCCCGGCGCCGGATGGACCACCATACCCGCCGGCTTGTTCACCACGATCACGGAATCGTCTTCATAGACGATGTCCAGGGGGATATCCTCCGCTTCAAGGTGCAGTCTTCGGGGCTCGGGAACCGAGATGACCACCTCGTCTCCTGCGGAAGCGGATGTCTTCTTCTCTTCGGTGACCGCCCCGTTTACGGTGATGCGCCCATCCGCGAACAGCTTCTGGATGTAGCTTCTGGAAAGGCCGTCATACGCCTCTGCCAGCACCTTGTCCAGTCGTATTCCCTCCATGTCCGCCGGCACGGTGAACTCCAGGATCTCCGGCGCTCTTCCTGCGATCTCCGTCATTTTTTGCTCCTGTTGGCATCGATGATCATGTAGAGGACGAGCAGCCCGCACCCCACGCAGACGCAGATATCCGCCACATTGAATACGGGGAATACCCGGAAGTCGAACATGTCTGTTACGTATCCTTGAGCGATCCGGTCAGTCAGGTTTCCCAGCCCGCCCCCGCAGATCAGGGATACGGAGATCAGGAATATCCGGTTGAAGGACTTCGCCATTGCGCATACAAAAATGATACCTATGGCCAGAACGATTCCGGGAATGATGATCAGCAGCGTCGGATGCCCCTGAAGCATGCTGAACGCTGCGCCGGTGTTCTGCACATAGGTGATATGAAAGATAGGGTCGAGCACCGGGATGGACTCACCCGGAGTCATATTCGTTGTTACCGCGATCTTCACAACGCGGTCGAGGACCATTACGGCCACGATCAAAAGCAGGTAAACCATCAGCGTATAGTGTCCCTCGCCACATCTCTGGTGTCGCGGCTGACTCCGCTGCCGTTATTCGGCTCGGCATCCATACCCGCCGGCGAGACCACCGTATAGGAAAGGTTCGGTGCCGCTGGCTGGACCGGGCGCTGCGGGATGGTGTAGTCCTCCTCCGCAAGCTCCGGGAAGATCTCCATGGTCAGAGAATCGAACCGCTGCAGCTCCGACTCCAGAAGTTGCTTGTATTTCGAACGGAAGCTGACGAACCGGGTACGCAGGGCCTCGCTTTCTCTGGCGATCTCCTCCGCTGTCTCCCTGGCTTCTTTTTTCATCAGCTCGGCGTCCAGTTCCGCGTTCTTCAGCAGGATTCCCGCCCGCTTTTCGGCGCTGGTGGAAATATCCGCCATCAGGGACTTGGCCGCTTCCAGCGTTTCCACTACTGTGCCTTCGCTTCCCCTGTGCCGTTCCAGTTCAGCCACCAGTCGGCTGTTTTCTTCTTTTGTCTCCCTGAGCTCATTCAGAAGACGCTCCAGATCCAGGGTGAGCTCGTCCAGAAACTCGTTCACCTCTTCTTCTTTGTATCCTCTGACGGCTCTGGAGAATTCCTTCTCCTGGATGTCGATGGGTCTGATCATTGCTCCGCCTCCCCGTTACTTCCATGGATTGTAATCTTCATTCTTGTCCGAAAAATTGTAGGGAGCATGCTCGCTGTTGGCCGCGATAGCCACATTCTCCGGCGCGAAAATGAAGATGTTGTTGGCGACCTTCTGCACGTTTCCGTTCAGAGCGTAGGTCGCGCCCCCGAGAAAATCGAAGATCTTTCTGGCCAGATCCGGATCCAGCTTTTCCAGATTGACGATGACGGGCTTCCTGCTGCGCAGGCTGTCCACCAGAGATGAGCACTCTTCAAAGCCCTGCGGCTCGATGACCACCAGCTTGAAGGCATTGGTGATCGCCCTCACCCTCTTATCCTGCATGGGCACCACATTGGCCGTGCTGTAACGGCCGGAGCCGGACGAAGGCGGACTCTGCAGCCGCTCCCGATCGTAATAGGTCTGCTGGCGCGCATCCTCCTCTTCTTCGTAATCATCGAATTCCTCATCGTACTCTTCGAGCCCGATAAAGTCTTTGAACTTATTAATTACCCCCATTGTTCATCCTCCTGAACGCTTCATAGTCCCGCTCGCCGAAGATCGCGCTTCCCACGCGGATCAGATTGGACCCGGCCTGGATCGCCACCTCGAAATCGTGGGACATTCCCATGGATAGATACTGGAAGTCGAGCCGCGGATGGTCGATCTGACCCAGACGATCGTACTGTTTCTTCACTTCGTCGAAGTAGACACGCACATCGTTGGGGTCCTCCGCGATGGGCGCAACGCTCATCAGTCCCCGGATCCGCACGTTCTCGCACTGCTCCAGTATGGCTTCGATCAACTCCCCGGTCTCCTCCAGGCTGACGCCGAATTTGCTTTCCTCCTGAGCCGGATTGATCTGTACCAGGATGTCCATGGTCAGATCGTGCTGTGCCGCTCTCTTGTTGATCTCCTTCGCCAGCTTCAGGGAGTCCACGGAATGGATCAGATCCACCTTGTCGATGATGTACTTCACCTTGTTGGTCTGCAGATGTCCGATCATATGCCATCTCACCGGCTTGACGGCATCGAACTTGTCCATGATCTCCTGGACCTTGTTTTCTCCGATATCCGTCACTCCCGCATCGATAGCGGTATTGATCTCCTCCGGCGTCCTGGTTTTGCTTACGGCCACCAGAAGGACCTCTTCCTCCTTCCGTCCGGCCTTCTCCGCCGCGTCGGTGATCCTGCCGTGTACTGTATCCAGATTCGCTCTGATGTCTTCCATTATGCTATCCTCCTCACTGCTGTTTCTCCGGGTTCTTCAGCACCTCGTCGTAGACGCTGACGGTGAGCACCTCCTGTCCCTCCGCGTCAATATAAGATGACTCGGAGATCACGGACTCTTTGCCGTCGGTCTCGATCACATTCACCCGTACAAAACTGTATTCTCCGTTCTTATCCCGGACATAAACGCCCTCATGGCCATCCTTCTCGATGATGCATTCGTTGTCGATGAGAAGTCCGGTCCTCTCGCTGGACTGGATGGTCATATCCACCTCGCGGGTGGAAGCCAGCTCCGAATAATACCGGTCGGTGGAAAAGAACACCCGGTACTGCTTGCCCTGTTTGGTCACGCCGTACACCGTCGCCTCCACCACTCCTGCGGGCATCTGCAGCTTCACCGCCTGTCCTTCGACGTAGTTGGCCGCAGCCTTCTTTTCCAGCCAGCAGACCACGTACCACTTATTGTCGTTGGTGATCTTATAGATCGGGTCGCCGGCGGAGACATGGCTCTCCCGCAGGTCCTTGCTCTGCAGGGGCAGCTTCTGCACCTTCTCGTAGGTCAGCCCGTCCATATGGGCGGGGTTCATCGCCTTCTCGGAGCCGTCCATACAAAGGCTGAAGATCCCGCTCACCGGCGTTCTCTTCGCCTCCACCAGGCCTTTGTATCCCTTCAGGCCATCCAGGAGTTCCTTGTACTGGGGCGTGGCGTCCGCCTCTTCTTCTGTCTCTTCTATATCGATCACCTTCTGGTTCTTTCGTACGGCCTTTCCGTCTTTGACCAGGTAGGTGATATCTCCGCTCTCCGGTGAGATGCAGATCGTCTCCGTCTTGATCAGGTACCCTTCCGTTTCGGTGGTCAGCGCCAGGCTTCCCGGCTCCAGGATCTGGGTCGTCTCAAAGATGTTCGTCACCCGGGGGACCATCTCGATCACAAGATACAGGGCCAGAAGCAGGATGATGTAGATGATGATGTATTTTCGTATGTGCCTGGAGATCTTGATCTTCATTATTTCATTATACGACAAAGGCCGTAGGCTTGCAATGTACTATCCAAAAGTCTCTGTTCATCCCGGTCCAGCTCATCCCTCCTGCGGGCGTACTCCAGCAGCATGTCCGGCCGTCTCCGGGCGGTAAGATCCAGGGACTGCTCCAGCCTCCACAGGTGGATCTTCCTGTGGTTTCCGCTGAGGAGGACCTCCGGGACCTGCATGTCCCGGTACTCCCTGGGCTGGGTGTACTGGGGATGCTCCAGAAGCCCGGAATAGATGGACTCATCCATGGCCGAATCCGCGTTCCCTAAAACTCTGGGAAGCAGTCTGGCGACAGCGTCGATGAGCACCATGGCCGGCAGTTCCCCTCCGGTCAGGATATAATCGCCGATGGACACCTCCTGCGCGTCCCAGTGATCCAGCACCCGCTGGTCCACCCCCTCATAATGGCCGCACAGGATCACCAGTTCGGTTTCCTCCGCCAGCTCGCTGAGCAGCTGCTGGTCCATGACCTTTCCCCGGGGAGACATGTAAAGCAGGCGCTTGCCCTGCGCGCCGATGTCCTCCAGCGCGCGGAAGATGGGATCGGCCATCTGCACCATTCCGCCGCCTCCTCCGAAGGGATAATCGTCCGTCCGGTTATGCTTGTTTTGGGTATAGTCCCGGATATCGTGGGTCCGGATGTCCAGGATCCCGTTCTGCGCGGCGCGGCCCAGCATGCTGGATCCCATCACCGGCGGAAACATCTCCGGGAACAATGTCAGAATGTCTATCTTCATCACAGGTCCAACAATCCTTCCTGCAGATGCACCGTGATCTGCCCTTTTTCCAGATCGATGTCCTTCACAAAGGCGTCCACTCTGGGGATCAGCGCGGTTTTCCCGCCGGGGCGGCGCACCTCCAGAATGTCCTGGGCCGTATTCTGAAGCACATCGGTCACTTCTCCGATCTCCTCGCCTTCATCGCTGATCACCTGCGTACCGATGAGGTCCCGGACATAGTACACCCCTTCCGGCAGTTCCGGAAGGTCATCCTCGGTGACGAATATCTCCTTCCCCCGGAGCCTTTCCGCACCATCCCTGTCGTCGGTTCCCTCCAGCTTCAGCACCACCATGTTCTTCTGGGTGCGCACCTTCTGGATCCCGGTGAGCGTTTCCCCCACATATACCTGAGGCGTGTTCTCATAGATCTCCGTGCTGTCGGAGTAGTTGTATACTTTCACTTCACCCTTGAGTCCCACCGCGCTGGTGATCTTTCCGATGAGTATCTTCTCCATTGCCCGTCCTGCCTTTGCATACTATTCAGGGGCACATACAATATATGCGCCCCTGCTCTTCCGTTCTTACTGAACGATCTCTACGACTACTTTCTTGTTGGCCTTTGTTGCCGCGGCCTTGACCACCGTTCGGATCGCCTTGGCGATACGGCCCTGTTTGCCAATGACCATGCCCATGTCATCTTCAGCCACCTTCAGCTGAATGACCGTGGTGCCATCGGCCTCTGTCTCCGTCACCTCAACGGCATCCGGATGCTCAACCAGCGACTTGGCCATTGCACTGACTAATTCTACCATTCGCCTCACCGCTTTCTATACAATGCCGTTCTGCTTGAAGAGTCTCTTCACTGTGTCGGTCGCCTGAGCGCCGGTCTCCAGCCACTTCTTCGCTTTTTCCTCATCGATCTTGATGTCAGCAGGCTCCTTCATGGGATCGTAGTAACCGATCTCCTCGATGAACTTGCCGTCTCTCGGTGCTCTGGAATCCGCAACGATGATGCGGTAGAAAGGCTTCTTATGCGCTCCCATTCTTCTCAGTCTGATCTTAACCATTATTGTTTTCCTCCTAAAATATGTTTTACTTTGGTTGTATATGCAAAGGCTGTTCGGTCTGTCTTACATGCCTTTGAACATTCTGCTCATCTTGCCCATCGCTCCGGGCTTCATCATCTGTTTCATCATCTTGCGGGCTTCGTCATACCGCTTGATCAGCTGGTTGATCTTCTGGACCGGCTGTCCGGAACCTGCCGCGATACGCCTACGCCGGCTGGCGTTGAGGATCTGAGGATTCTCCCTCTCTTCCTTCGTCATGGACTGGATGATGGCCTCGAACTGCGCGAATTCCTTCTCGCCTCTGGCGATGTCCTCGGATTTCGCCTTGCCCATGCCGGGCATCATGTCCAGCACCTTGGCGATGCCGCCCATGTTGCGGATCTGTCCCATCTGATCCAGGAAGTCCTCCAGCGTGAATCTGTTCTTCCTGATCTTCTGCTCCAGCTCCTCCGCCTTCTGCTCGTCGTAATCCTCCTGAGCCTTTTCGATGAGGGAGAGCATGTCGCCCATGCCCAGGATACGGCTGGCCATTCGCTCGGGATGGAATTCCTGAAGCTCATCCAGCTTTTCGCCCATACCCACGAATTTGATGGGCCGGCCGGTGACCCGCTTTGTGGAGAGCGCCGCGCCGCCCCGGGAGTCGCCGTCCATCTTGGTCATGATGATGCCGTCGATGCCGAGCCGGTCGTTGAATCCCTCCGCCGCGTTCACGGCGTCCTGACCGGTAAGGGCGTCCACCACCAGCAGGATCTCATGGGGACGAACCGTCTTCTTCAGCTTCTCGAGCTCCTCCATGAGTTCTTCATCGATCTGCAGTCGGCCCGCGGTATCGATGATCAGCACGTTGTAGCCCTTCTTCTGCGCCTCGCTGATCGCAGCCGATGCGATCTGCGACGGGTCCCTGCTCTCCCGCATGGTGAAGACGGGAACGTTCACGCTCTCGCCAACGATCTCCAACTGGTCGATAGCTGCCGGACGGTAGATGTCGCATGCGCAGAGCATTGGCTTCTTGCCGTTCTTGGTCAGCCACAGGGCCAGCTTGCCGCAGGTGGTGGTCTTACCTGTACCCTGCAGACCTACCATCATGTAAATGGTGAAGCCCTTCGGAGAATAGGTCAGCTTCGTGCTGGTACCGCCCATCAGTTCCGTCAGTTCCTCGTTGACGATCTTGATCACCTGCTGGGCCGGAGTCAGGGATGCCATCACTTCCTCGCCCAGGGATTTCTCCTTGACGCTGGCGACGAATTCCTTGACCACCTTGAAGTTGACGTCCGCTTCCAGAAGCGCCAGCTTGACCTCCCGCATGGCGGCGTTGATGTCCGCCTCCGTCAGGGAGCCCTTGCCCTTCAGGCCCTTGAATACGCCCTGTAATTTGTCCGATAATCCTTCAAATGCCATGGATCTATTCCTCCAGTCCATCGATGATGGATCTGATCTCCTCCAGCTGCCGGATCAGTTCCTCCGGTGCCGGCGCTCCGTCCTGCAGCAGTTCGATCATGGTGCCGATCTGCTCGTCGATCTCCCCGACCGCCTTCTCGGTCCGCAGGAACCGGCTTACCAGTCCCAGCTTGTCCTCGTAGCCCTCCAGGGATCTTCGGGCGCTTCGCAGCGCGTCGTGAACGGCCTGCCGGCTGATCTCCAGTTCCTCAGCCACCTCCGACAGGCTCAGGTTCTCCTGCGTGTACAGCTCATACACCGTCTGCTGACGCGGCGTCAGCAGCTGACCGTAATAGTCGTACAGCAGGCTCTGCCTTGCGATATCGTTGATGGAAACTGCGAGATTATCTGATCCGCTCATGCCCTTACCCTCTGACAAGTTAAAACACTTGACACCAGGGAAGTATACCTTCTTTCGGGTTCGGTGTCAAGTGTTTTTACTTGATAGGTTCAACTGTATTTCAGGCGGATGGTCTATTTCATCCTGATCCAGCTGCTGTCCGCCCTCAGCAGATCGTCCAGCGCCCGGTAATCCTCTTCGATCTGTGGATCGTCCATGATCCATCGAACGTCCGTGGGGAAGTTGGCCGCGTAAACATACTGGTCGTCCTCGCCCAGCTCGAAGTACTGTCCCCACTGCCTGTACCAGTCGTCCCCCTTCTCTACGGCGCTGATCGTCACCTGCATTCCGTTCGGGCCGTCGCCCGCGCCGTTTATGTCGTAGCAGGCCTTGTTGTAGATGTTCAGACGCATGTCGTCGTAGTCGTAGGTCCAGGTATCGCAGTAGGGAAGTTCGATCACGAAGTGATCCGTCTCGATGGTGCGCACATCCCCGGAGGTCTTTGCTTCCAGATTCGCGCAGAGATCGAACGCTCCCGCGTCCTCAGCCGGGACATCCCCGGCGGCTTCCGTAGATTCTCCGCCGCTTCCCAGAGACTTGTCTTCGGCCGTGCTCCCGCATCCGCTGATGAGCGCGGCAACGCCCAGAATAAGCGCCAGCATCAGCGCGATCGCCACGGTTTTCCTTCCCGCACAAAGGCTGGTCCTGCCGTTTCTTTCGTCTGTTCTGTTTCTCATCATCTGTCTCCTCCTATTTCAATCCATACTCCACCAGCTTGTTGAACAGCTGCCGGCGGGAGATGGACAGCGTTTCCGCCACCTGGTTCATGTCATCGGGATAGCGCTCCATAAGCTGCTGGATGTAGGCCTTTTCGGCCTGGCTGCGGTATTCCTTCAGCGAGCCGCTGAAATCGATCTGCGCGCCCTCCTGTTCCGCTAATCCTCCGGTGGCCCAGCCTTTGCGGTCCTGCCGGTCACGGCCATCCTCTATCTCGCATCCTGCCGCCGCGATGACGTCCATGGGAAGGTATTCGACGCGGATCTCTCCCCGCTCAGACAGCACCAGCAGGCGTTCGATGAGGTTCTTCAGTTCCCGGATGTTGCCCGGGTAATGATAGCTTTCCAGAATGCGCCGCACCTCCGGATCGATCTCGACCTGATCCTTCTTCATCTCCGCGGCGAAGCGTGTGACAAAGAAGTCGATGAACAGAGGGATGTCCTCCGGGCGCTCCCGCAGAGGCGGGATCTCCAGAACGATGGTGCTGATCCGGTAGAACAGGTCTCCCCGGAACAGGCCCGCCTCCATGTCCGCCTTCAGGTCCCGGTTGGTGGCGGTGATCAGCCGGAAGTCCACGCTGATCTGATCGCTGCTTCCGAGACGGTAGATTTTCTTGTTCTCGATGGCACGCAGCATCTTGGACTGCAGATTCAGGGATATTCCGCCGATCTCGTCCAGAAACAGCGTCCCTCCGTCGGAGCTTTCAAAGTATCCGATCCGGCGCTTGTCCGCGCCGGTAAAGGCGCCTTTCTCATGCCCGAAGAGTTCGGACTCCAGGATGGATTCCGAGATGCTCTGGCAGTTCAGTTCCATGAAGTTCTCCCCGGACCGGCTGCTCTGGCCGTGAATATAGGAGGCCAACACTTCCTTGCCGCACCCTGATTCTCCCAGGATCAGAACGTTGGAATCGCTGGCTGCCGCTCTCTGCGCCAGTTTCATCATCTGGTTGAAGCGGACGTTCCGGCTCTCCAGCATGTAGTCGCCCACCATCTTCTCCCGAAGGATCCGGTTGTTCCTGCTGATGCGGCGCATCTCCCCTATTTTACCCACCTCGATCAGCAGTTCCTCGGGGTCGTTGCCCTTGGTGACATAGGTGTACGCGCCGGCCTTCATGGTCTCCACAGCCTTTTCGATGGTGCCGAAGGCAGTCAGGATGATCACCTCGGTGTCGTACTGCCGGCGCCGGATCTCCTTGAGCAGGGCGAATCCATCCATCACCGGCATCTTCAGGTCGGTGATCACGACATCATAGGAAACGGCTTCCATCTGCTCCAAAGCTTCCTTCCCGTTTCCCGCCGTGTCCGCAGTGTATCCCTTGGCGGTGAGGATCATCTTCAGCACATCGCAGTAATTCTTCTCATCGTCCACCACCAGGATCCTCATATGCTCTCTGGGCATGTCCCTTCCTCCTTATCCTCGCTTACGATGGGCAGGGTCACCCGGAACGCGGTGCCTTCGCCCTTCCTGCTGGACACCTGGATATCCCCGTCCAGCTTCTCCAGTTCATTATACACGATATAGAGCCCAAGTCCTGTGCCCTGATTTCCTTTTGTCGTGAAAAACGGATTGAATATCTCATCGATCTCTTCCTCAGAGATCCCTTCTCCGGTATCCTCCACCGTCATGGTAAACTGGCCGGCTCCGGGGGAATCCGCCTCGATCCGGATCGTGACGCTCCCGGCTGCCTCTTCGGGATCCTCTGCGCTGTCCCTGATCTTCGCTTCCACTGCGTCCATCGCGTTGGACACCAGATTGAGAAGAATCATATCAAAGGGCTCCAAAGCCATCAGTGTCCTCACCGGCTGCGGACACTCCACGCTGAGCACGATGTTCTTCTGCCGCATGGAGGCCTCATTCAGCGCAAGGATCGCTCTGACGTGCTCCTCCACATCGATCGTTTCCTTTCTCTCCGGTGAGATGCGGGAGAAATCCAGCAGGTTGCTGATGATCAGACCGGATTTTTCCACTGCGTTTTCGATCTCCTCGATGGCTTTCGCGCGGATATCCTCATCCTCCATGTTCTTCAGCACGTAGCAGTAGTTGCGGATGATCCCCAGCGGATTTCTGATCTCATGGGCGATGCCCGCTGCCAGCTGCCCCACGGCGATCATCTTGTTGTCCTGCAGCATCTGCCGCTTCGCCATGCGCTCCTGGGTCACGTCGATGGCCATGAACAAAAGCTGGCTCACCTGCCCTCTGGCGTCCTCCACCGGGAATATATCGATCACGAAGACCCGGCTTCCGATGCCTGCCTCCAGCCTCTGGGTCTGTATTCCACGGGCGCTGTCCTCCACCATGGCGATGATCTTTTCCTGATCCTCCGGCGCAAAGTCGAGAACGTCCCACAGCCTGCGGTGCAGCGCGCTGACCGAAACTCCCTCGGCGAAAGCCTGATTCAGATCCGTGATCTCGCCCCTTGGCGTAAGCTCCGCCATATAGTGGCTCACTCCCCGGAAGGTGGTCTGCAGTTCGTTCCTGCTGGCGGTGATCTGGTCCATCCGGCTGCCCAGCTCCTGGTACATGCTCCGGTTGGTGAGGTAATAGACGAAGAAAGCCAGCAGAACAGACAGGATCACGATGATCACGGGAAGGTATGTGCTGGATGCGCTCTGCTCCAGGTAGACCGGGCCGCGTCCATCCATCCACCGCCTGCCCATTTCATAACTCAAATTATGTCTATCCGTATTCTGGATGCACTGGTTCATGATATCGTACAGCGCGCTCTGTTCTTCTTTCACCAGAATGCAGGCATTGCAGGTGTAGAGGTCCTTCTCCACCTCGGTGAACGCCCTGTCCATGCTCTTCGAATGGAGCGCGACCTCGATGGCGCTGCTGTCGCCGATGATGCCGTCACAATCCGTGCTACCGGCCTGTTCCACCAGTTCTGCGGCAGAATCCGCGCCCGTGCAGCTGAGCGTCTTATCCTGATAGGTGAGCTTGTCCAGTTTCTTGTCCGTCATCCGGTCCTTCTGGACGCAGACCTGCATGGGATCGGCCAGACTTTGCTTATCCCGCACGAAAAGATGTCCCTCGATCTGGAACAGCGGTGAAGTGAAGTTCTCGCCTTTGACGGATTCCCGAAGCTGCGTGGTCACGACCCGGAGGCTGCAGTCCGCCCCCTCTTCCCCGGTCAGAAGGACCGGCTTCAGCCCTGACGGCTCCAGCACAGTACCGAGATAATCCTGCAGGTAACCACCCTTCTGGTCACCGATCAGGTACTGAAGACCCTCTTCCACGAAGATCTTCACCTCCTCATGTTCCCGCAGGTACCGTCCGTCTTCTCCGGTGAAGGTCAGCGCGGTGCCCTTTGGCGGCATGATCCGGCTGTCCTGCTTTTGGACCCCCAGAGCAGTCAGTCCGGCGATCAGGAGAAATATCGAGAATACGATTATCCATTCCGCGGCTCTGTTACGCATGCTGATCACCCGGCCTCTCCAGATAATTCCTTCCGAATACCATATATTCCGCTTCCAGTTCCGTCATTCCCCGGCGCTGCTTATCCGCAAGTCCGTAGAGGAAGACTCCCGCCATGAACCAGGCGATGATCATGGCGTAGGCAGGCCGTACATCCTCTGCGGTCAGGTTCAGCACGATGTACAGCACAGTGTAGCCGATGGCGACCAGGGTGATCAGTACGCCGGGAATGTGTCCCTTCCATAGCCGGAAGGGCCGTTCCAGTTCCGGTTCCCTTCTCCGCAGCACCACGAAGGAGACCGCGACCATAGTATAGGTGAACAGCGCGCACAGGGAGCTCATATTCACCAGCCAGATCAGGGCGTTACGGCCAAGCAGAGGCGTGGCCACGCAAAGGCTGCCCACGATGAGGATGGCCGGCACCGGCAGATGGTTCCTCCCCATGGAAGTCCCGAAGAAGCCCGGGATCAGCCGTGCTCTTCCCATGGCGAAAAGCAGTCTGGTGGCACCCATGAAGAATCCGTTCCAGGTGGTCAGTATCCCCAGTATTCCGCCGATGATCATGATGTCCGCGTAGACCTGGGACCGGTAGACGTAGCCCGCGATGTCCGCCACCGGAATGATCCCGGAGGAACGTATCTCCTCCGGCGCGGCGAAGCCGATGCCCACGATGAGCAGGCAGTACCAGATCAGGCTGATGGTGATGCACACGATGATCATCCGGCCGATATCCCGGCGTTCCAGATTCATTTCTTCCGCGGACTGGGGGATGACATCGAATCCGATGAGCATGGCGGGAACCATGAACAGCACGTAGGAGAACCCCTGCCCAGAAGTGAACATGGGGCCGACATTCTCCGCGTCCCCGTAGACGAACCCGCCGAGAAGCAGGATGATCACTACAGCGATGATGGCCATGGTAGCCATGACCTGAAAGAGTATGGCCGTTCTCGATCCGATGAGATTCAGGATCATGAGAATAAAAGCGCCTGCCATACCCACCAGCGCCCAGGACAGATATACCGGGTACCCGGCGATCTCCCACAGAGGCCATCTTTCCGGGATGGGCAGCACATAGTTCAGGGCCGTCGCGAGGGCGATCCCTTCCCAGGCCGCGACGCTGAGGTAGGCCAGCACCATGATCCAGCCGGTAAAGAAGGCCATCCGCTGTCCCATGGCCCTGTAGGCGAAGACGAATTCCCCGCCGGCCAAAGGCAGGGCCGAGGTCAGCTCCCCGTACAGAAGGCCGATGAGCAGCAGGATCCCGCCTCCCAAAAGGAAAGCGATCAGGGCACCCAAATACCCGGCGCCGCTCACCCAGGAGGCGCCCATCATCACCCAGCCCCAGCCCACCATGGTGCCGAAGCCCAGGGCGATGACGTCCGTTCTGCCCAATCCTCTGCTCAGTATGCTTCTGCTTTCGTTCATCCCGTTAGATCTCCTCGCTTCATTCTATCTCACATTCCCGGATTCGTCCACAAGGGCTTTTCGTCGCGGCCTGACCAGCCTTTGGAGAAAAGAAAAGAGAGCGGCATGTCCGCCGCCCTCTTTCGTACATGTAAGGGAAGTTGTTATGATTAGAATCTCTTGTAGTTATTACCGAACATGAGGTACTCTCTCTCTTCAGGATCGACCTTGCCGTTCTTACCAGCCTTGTTGATGATGAACAGGATGATACCCAGGATGATCCAGCCACCAACGAATCCCCATTCGGGTCCGGTCAGCGGTGCAGGGCTGCCCAGTCCCGGCAGATACAGCCAGAGGAAGAACAGGGCGACCAGCAGAGCGAGAACGCCGATGACGGGGCCTGCGGGAGTGCGGAACGGTCTGTCGATATCCGGCTCCTTCTTTCTCAGGATGAAGAAGGACAGGGATACCATGAAGTACGCTACCACGGTACCGAACGCAGCGGAGTCAACGAACCATACCAGCGCGGACTTGCCGGCGCAGGGGGACAGCACGGTGATGATGCCGACCAGCAGAACAGCTGCAGTCGGGGAACCATACTTCGGGTGGACCTTGGCGAAGATCTCCGGAAGCTGCTTTGCTCTTGCCATTGCGAAGATGACACGGGAGGCTCCGACGACGAAACCGTTCCAGGAGGTCAGGATACCGCACATTGCGGCGATGATCATCAGCTTACCGAATACCGGGCTGTTCATGGCATAAGCGAAGCAGTTCGCTACCGGAACAGCGTTCGGATCGTCGACGAATCCATGCAGCACATCTCCCGGTGTGGAGATCGCTACGGCGAAGATCATCAGGCAGTACCAGAAGGCTGCCATGCAGATGGCGATGATCATGACGCGGCCGATCTTTCCGAGGGGGATGTTCATTTCTTCTGCTGCCTGCGGGATAACGTCGAATCCGACGAACATAGCCGGTACAGCCAGCATAACGGCAACGAATCCCTTGCCATCGCTGAACAGCGGCATGAAGTTGTCCAGAGAACCTGTGGCTGTGCCGCAGATGGCGAAGGCGATACCGCCGATGGCCATCGCAACGGTCGCCATGGTCTGGAATACAGCCGATGCTTTCGCGCCGCGATAGTTGATCAGCGTCATGATGACAGCGCCTACCGCAGCGATCAACAGGAACGATACCGTAACCTCCGATTCAGCAAAGGTCCAGAGTACCGGTCCCTGGGGCAGAAGTCCCGCGAACAGGAAGTTCAGCGCGTTGGAAAGCGCCGGACCTTCCCATGCAGCTACGCCCAGGTATGCCAGCGTGATCATCCAGCCGGTGAACCAGGAGGCGTTGTAGCCCATAGCTCTGTACGAGAATACCAGCTCACCACCGGACAGGGGGAGCATAGGTGTAAGTTCAGCGTAGGTCAGTCCTACGAAGATCGCCATGACGCCGCCGAAGGCAAAGGCGATCATTGCTCCGATGGAACCGCCGTTTCCTACCCAGGAACCGGCCAGCATGATCCAGCCCCAGCCGATCATGGTTCCGAAGGCCAGAGCCAGAATGTCCTTCATGTTCAAGGACTTCTGTAGTTCTTGTCTTCCTTGATTGTTTTCCATGTTTTTATCTCCTAATTCTTCTTCTCTTATTTCGCGCTCTCTTCAACAATGGCGCCTTCCATGATGTCCAGTCCGGCCTGCAGCTGCTCGTCGGTCACGCACAGCGGGCACAGGAAACGGATGACGTTGTTGTAGGTTCCGGCT
>CACXCQ010000241.1 GCA_902766185.1 uncultured Eubacteriales bacterium | reverse complement strand
CCCTTCATTCCCAGAGATCTGGACTCGATCACGCCGGCGCTCTCCAGCTTGCGCAGGGCGTTGACGATCACGGATCTGGTGATGCCGGAACGGTCAGCGATCTTGCTGGCGACCAGCAGTCCCTCGTCTCCGTCCAGCTCCGCGAAGATCTGCTGCACAGCCTCGACCTCCGAATAGGAAAGGGTGCCGATGGCCATGCGGACCATGGATACCTGACGCTCCTCCGCTTCTTCCTCTTCCGTCTTGTGCCGCTGGATCTCCAGCCCGATCACCGTGGCGCCGTACTCGCCCAGCACCAGGTCCTCATCGGAGAACGGGGGCTCGTGACGGACCATGATCAGGGTTCCCCAGCGCGTGCCGCCGCCCATGATCGGAATCACCGTATGCAGCTTGTCCGCCGTATCGAAATCGTACTTGAAGATCTCCAGCACAGTATCGCCGATCATGTTCGCTTTCGTCTCTCCGAGTTTCAGGAATTCCTCGTTGTACTCCTGGGGGAACCGCTCATCGCCGGTCTCGGAATCGACGATGGTGGGGCTGTCCGATTTGATCTTATACGCCACGCCCAGGACCTTGCCCCGGATGTTGGCAACATAAACATTGGCATCCAGCATATCGCTGAGGATACCGCACATCTCACTGAAAGAAAACGCCCCGGTGGGGCTCTCCTGCAGGAGCCAGTTCAATTTTCTGACTTTGCTCAGAATATCACTCATCTTGCACCTCATTTTCATACACATATCGACAACAGTATTATATAACACCAGTGCGTGGTATGACAATGTCATTATTTGATTTTTCAAAAAAGTATCAAAACGGTGCGATCATGCGCAGTTTCTTGGACCTCACGTATCCGCCGCGCCTTTTCCCGCTCAATACAAAGGCAGGACATGCCGGGATACGTTCCCTACTGCCCTGCCTGATCTTGCGTTTGCTGTCCTGACTGCCCGATCGCTGTCCGGGAGATCACAGGATGAATCTGTCGATGTCCTCCGGATGGATCTTTTCCGCGAAGATCTCCTTCACGTAAGCCTGGTCGATGACCACCTTCTCCGTCTCCATATCCGGAATGTTGAAGGAGATGTCCTCCAGCAACCGCTCCAGAATGGTATGCAGTCTTCTGGCGCCGATGTTCTCCGTCTGTTCGTTCATCAGGAAGGCCATCTCCGCGATCTCGTCCACAGCTTCATCGGTGAATTCGATCTCGATCCCTTCCGTTTCCAGCAGCGCCTTGTGCTGCTTCAGCAGAGCGTTCTCCGGAATGGTCAGGATCTTCACGAAGGTGTCCTTGTCCAGGTTCTCCAGCTCCACGCGAATGGGGAACCGGCCCTGCAGTTCAGGGATCAGGTCCGTGGGCTTGGCCGTGTGGAACGCGCCCGCGCCGATGAACAGGATGTGATCCGTCTTCACCGGTCCGTACTTCGTGTTGATGACGCTGCCCTCCACGATGGGAAGGATGTCTCTCTGCACGCCCTCTCTGGATACGTCCGCGCCGCTGCGGTAACCGGAGCCGGATGCGATCTTATCGATCTCGTCGATGAAGATGATTCCGTTCTGCTCGCAGTTCTGCAGAGCGTCATCGGTCACCTGATCCATATCGATCAGGTTCTGGGCTTCCTCTTCACGCAGGATCTTCCGGGCATCCCGGACCCTGACCTTCTTGTTCTTCTTTTTCTTCGGGGCCATGTCGCCGAAGATATTTCCGATGGCGATGCTCATGCCCTCGTTGCCCATATCCAGCTGATTGGTCTTGGGCTGATCCGTTACCTGGATCTCGATATACTGCTCCTCCAGCAGTCCGTCCCGCAGCTGCTGGCGGACCTGTTCTCTGGCCAGCTCCGTATCCATGGCTTCGCCGCTCTTCGCCGCCTCGGCCTGCTGCTGTTCGTACTGCTCCTTCTGGCTCACGTAACCGCTGTTGCCCAGAATGAAGTCAAAGGGTCCCCGGCTGGACGCCGCGGAGACGTTCCTGCCTTTGCCCGGAATGATGGCCTCGATAATCCGTTCCTCCACGATCTCATCGGCGATGGAGTACTTCTCCTCCAGCATAGCCTGCTTGGTGATCCTGATGGATGCCTCCATCAGATCCCGGACCATGGAGTCCACGTCGCGGCCAACGTAGCCCACTTCCGTGAACTTCGTGGCTTCCACCTTGACGAAGGGGGCGTCCATGAGTTTTGCCAGCCGGCGGGCGATCTCTGTCTTACCGCAACCGGTGGGTCCCATCATCAGGATGTTCTTCGGCGTGATCTCCTCACGCATCTCCTCCGACAGGAGACTTCTTCTGTATCTGTTCCGCAGCGCGATGGCCACGGATTTCTTCGCGTCGTCCTGTCCGATGATGTATTTATCAAGCTCACCGACGATCTCCTTCGGTGTCATCTGATAAAGCTTATTCGCCATTGCCCGCACCTCCTACAGCTTCTCTACGGAAATATGATCATTGGTGTATACGCAGATCGAAGCGGCGATCTCCAGGGATTTCCGGACGATCTCCTCCGCGCTGAGATCCGTATTGTTGTACAGCGCGTTGGCCGCCGCGTAGGCGTAGTTGCCGCCGGATCCGATGGCCACAAAAGGCTGGTCCGGCTCGATGACCTCTCCGGTGCCGGAGATGATCAGAAGATCCTCCTTGTCCGCCACGATCATCAGGGCCTCCAGATTTCTCACCGCTTTGTCAGAACGCCAGAGCTGGGCCAGCGCCACCGCAGCCCGCTTCAGGTTTCCGCCGTGCTCATCCAGCTTGCTCTCGAATTTCTCCGTCAGGGAGAAAGCGTCCGCCACGGATCCGGCAAAACCAGTGAGGATCGAATTCCGATATATTTTCTTTACCTTTTTCGCGCCGTTCTTCATGATGGCCGTCTCACCCATGGTGACCTGGCCGTCTCCTCCGATGCAGATATCGTCCGCGCCACGCTTAACGGCAACGATCGTTGTTGCATGAAATTGTCCCATCTGTTACCTCCGTTTTTCTGAAACTATAGTCCAGTATACACGTTATTCCCTGTATTTGCACTCGCTGTTTGAGCATTCATAGTCTGTTTCCTTCATTTTTTTCTCGACCATGAGGCTTCCGCACTTCGGGCATTTTTTGTCCACGGGCCGGCTCCAGAACACTTTGTTGCATTCCGGATAGTTGGAGCATCCATAGAACAGGCGTCCCCTCTTGCTGCGTTTTTCCAGGATGTCCCCGCCGCAGTCAGGGCATTTCACGCCGGTCTTGCGGATAATCGGCCGGGTGTTCCTGCACTCCGGATAACCGGTGCAGGCAATAAAGTCCCCGAACCTGCCGTGCTTGATGGCCATGGGCTTACCGCAGATCTCGCAGGTCTCCCCGGTGAGTTCCTCCTCCGGCTCCATCCGCTCGATCTCTTCGTTTGCCCTCTCCAGTTCCACGCTGAAATCCTTGTAGAAGTCTTCGATGACGTTCTTCCAGCGGGTTCCTCTGGCCTCGATCTCGTCCAGCCTGTCCTCCATGTCCGCCGTAAATCCGGCATCCACGATCTCATGAAAATAGTCCGCCAGAAGATCCGTGACGGTGAATCCCAGCTCTGTGGGAACGAGGGATTTCTTTTCCTTCTTGATGTATTTCCTGTCTCCCAGCGTCGCCACGATGGGGGCGTAGGTGCTGGGACGGCCGATGTTCTTCTCCTCCAGATCCCTGACCAGGCTGGCTTCTGTGAACCTTGCCGGGGGCTGGGTGAAGTTCTGCTCACCGGTGATGTCCTCCGCGTGGAGTTCCTCTCCCTGCGAAAGCTCCGGCAGCCACTTCTCTTCCTCTTCGTCCCTGGAGTTGTCGTAGACCTTCAGGAATCCATCGAACAGAAGCTTGGAGCCGGATGCCCGAAGGCCGTACCCGCTGTTCTCGATGTCCGCGCTGACGGATCTGGCTCTGGCCGGTGCCATCTGGCTGGCCAGGAACCTGTTCCAGATCAGCCGGTAAAGGCTGTACTGATCTTTTGTGAGCTGGTCCTTGATGGATTCCGGCTCCAGCTCAACGTGGGAAGGCCGGATGGCTTCGTGAGCGTCCTGCACGTCCTTCTTGCGGTTGGTGTAGACGCTTCCGCCGTAGTAATCCTCCCCCAGCTCGCGGGTGATATATTCTCTCGCCGCCTCCCGGGCCTCATCGGAGATCCTTACCGAGTCCGTACGGATATAGGAGACCAGACCCACGGTGCCCATACCTTTGATCTCCACGCCCTCGTAGAGCTGCTGCGCGATCATCATGGTCTTCTTCGTGGTGAAGTTGATCTTATTGGATGCATCCTGCTGCAGGCTGCTGGTGGTAAACGGCGGGGACGGCTTTCTCTGCCGGTCCTTTTCCTCCACCTTCTGCACGATGAACCGCCCATCACGCAGGGTCTTTACGATCTCTTCGTTCTCCTCCCCGTTAGCGATGGTGAGTTTCTTTCCGTCTTTCGTGGTCAGCTTTGCTGTGAACGGTTTGTCTTTTTTGAACGAAGCGGTGATGGTCCAGTACTCTTCCGGCTGGAAGTTCCGGATCTCCAGCTCCCGGTCGCAGATGATCTTCAGCGCGGCGGACTGCACTCTTCCCGCGCTGAGTCCCCGGCGCACCTTCTTCCACAGAAGCGGAGAGATCTGGTATCCCACGAGCCTGTCCAGCACGCGCCTGGCCTGCTGGGCGTCCACCAGGCTCAGGTCGATGGGCCTGGGATTCTTGATCGCTTCCTTGATCGCTTTTTTGGTGATCTCGTTGAACACGATCCTGCACGGCGTTGCCGGATCGATCTGAAGCAGATTCGCCAGGTGCCAGGATATAGCTTCTCCTTCTCTGTCCGGGTCAGTTGCCAGATAGATCTTCGATGCCTTCTTCGCTTCCTTCCTGAGTTCCTTGATGACATCGCCCTTGCCGCGGATATTGATGTATCTGGGCTCGAAATCGTTCTCGATGTCGATGCCCAGCTTGCTTCTGGGCAGGTCCCGTACGTGCCCGACTGAGGCGACTACCTTATATCTGCTGCCTAAGAATTTACCGATCGTTTTAGCCTTCGATGGCGACTCGACGATTACGAGTGTCCTTGCTGCTGCCATGAAAACCCCCTGTATCATTTGATTATTTTCCCGCCGGAGCAATCCGGCGGTCTGGCGCTTATTATAGGATTGTTCTTATGGATTTGCAAGAAAAAATTTCCCCATCTCAGAACAAACGAAGCCTTTCAGTTCCATGGCCGACAGGATGGGAATGACGTATGACGGCTGTCTGGAGAGCTTCACGCAGACCTCATCCGCGGTCATTTCTCCCTGCTGCTGAAGCAGCTGATAAAGGCTGTATTCCGTCCCGCTGAGGCTCGCCGCCGCGGCCTCCTTTCCGGCTCCCGCAAGGCCCAGCGGCTCCAGGATCTCCTCGACCGTAGTGATGACCGATGCCCCATCCCGGATCAGCTGGTTAGTCCCGAGATGATACTGGCTGTCGATGTTTCCGGGAACGGCAAAAACCTCTCTGCCCTGCTCAGCGGCGAGCTCTGCGGTGATCAGCGCGCCGCTCCGCACTCTGGCCTGCACCACGAGCAGTATTTCCGAAAGGCCGCTGATGATCCTGTTCCTCTGGGGAAAGTGATACGCGGCAGCCGGGGTCCCCGGCGGATATTCGGACAAAATCAGTCCGCTTCCCGCGATGCGGTCCATCAGCTGGTGGTTTGCCGCAGGATAACAGATGTCCGGGCCGCAGCCCAGCACCGCGATGGTCATGCCTCCGCAGGACAGGGCGCCTTCGTGGGCACAGGCATCGATGCCGGCCGCCAGCCCGCTGACTACTGTCATGCCGCGTTCCCCGAGGCACCTGCCTGCTGCCCGGGCGGTATTCCTTCCGTATGCCGTGGTCGTTCTGGACCCCACCACTGCCGCGCAGCGGGTGCTGAGCAGCTTTTTCTGCCCGATGTAGTAGAGGCTCTTCGGCGGATCCTTGATCTCCTGCAGCAGCGCAGGGTAGTCCGGCTGCCCGAAGCCCAGCACCTGGATCTGGTCTCTTCTGTCTGTTTTCATGTTCGTTTCTCCTCCCGGGGGGAGATCCTGTAGGCCAGCGCCTCTGCCAAATGCAGTTCCCGGATCTCCGCGCTCCCCTCAAGATCAGCTATGGTTCTTGCGATCTTCAGGATCTTGTGGTACCCCCGCATGGACAGGCCCATACGGTCAAAGGCCTGCTTCATCATCTTCGTGCAGGGCTCACTGAGCCGGCAGTACTTCTGCACGCCCGCCGCGTCCAGCGTTCCGTTGGATGCGTATTCCGTTCCCCGATACCGTTCCCTCTGTATTTCGATGGCTCGGCCTGCCAGCAGGCGCATTTCTTCCGAGTCCGCCCCGCTCTGCCTTTTGGCAGCACCGAAGAGGTCCTCCTGCTCCACCGGCATCATCCGGATGTGCATGTCGATGCGATCCGAGAAGGGTCCGGCCAGCTTCCTGCGATGAGCTTCCAATTCCCTGGCTGAACAGGTGCACATCCTCCGCTTATCCCACAGGTGTCCGCACTTGCAGGGATTCGAGGCCACCACCACCGTGACCTGGGCAGGAAAGACCACTTCTTCCTGTCTTCTGACGATCCGGACGAACCCATCCTCCACCGGCTGCCGCAGAGCATCGATGACACGGCTGTCGAATTCCCCCAGCTCATCCAGAAACAGAACGCCCCGGTGCGCCAGGGAAAGCTCCCCTGGGCGGGGGCGGGCTCCGCCGCCGATCAGACCGGTCATGGTGATGGAGTGGTGCGGACTGCGAAAAGGTCTCTCCTCGATAATCGGGGCATTCTTCGGGAGCATTCCTGCCACACTGTATATCCCCATGATCTCCAGCTTCTCCTCATCGGTCAGCGGAGGAAGGATGGTGGGCAGGCGTCTGGCCAGCATGGTCTTGCCACAGCCCGGACTCCCCATCATCAACATGCCGTGATTTCCCGCCGCGCCGATCACCATCGCCCGCTTGGCCGTTTCCTGGCCGATCACCTGGCGGAAGTCGAGGCTCCCGCTGGTCTTTCTGACCGGTTTGTTTCCACTATATATGTCCAGCTCCTCCCCGTCGATCAGATGATCCGCCGCCTGCCTGAGGGTCCTCACCGGAAGGATCCGGACATCCTGCAGCACGGAAGCTTCCTCGGCGTTGTCTGCGGGGACGATGATCTCCCTGACCCCGGCAGAACGGAGCGCGATCACCAGAGGCAGCACTCCCCGCACGGGATTCACCGTTCCGTCCAGGGAGACCTCCCCCAGAAGGGCCGTCTCTCCGCCGATCTCCACGCCCTCCATCAGCAGGATGATGCTGACGGCGATGGGCAGATCGAAGTGGCTGCCCTCCTTCGGCTTGTCGGCAGGCACCAGATTCACCGTGATCCGCTCATTGGGGAAGGAATACCCGCTGTTCATGATGGCCGGACGGATCCTCTTGCAGGACTCCCGGATGGTGGTGTCCGCAAGCCCCACCACCGAAAACTCCGGCATCCCGTGCCGCAGATCCGTTTCCACGGTGACCGGATAGCCTTCCACCCCGGAAAGCGTGGCCGTTCTGATTTTGATCAGCATGCTTTCTCCTCTCCCTTCCTTCTTAAAACGCGCGGACGTGATGCTCCGCGATGATCTCGATGATCTGGTAATCCACCCTTCTGGGGACATACCCCTGCGCCTTCATCTCCTCGATGTACTCCTGCGCCGCCCGCCGGATGTGCTTCTTCTTCTCCGCCGTCACCGCCTCACATGGTCTCCCGTAGGCGAAGCCCTGCCTCGTCTTCACCTCCACAAAGCACAGTTCCCCATACCGCTCCGCGATGATGTCGATCTCCCCCGCGCTGCACCGGTAGTTTCTCCGCAGGATCACGTACCCCTTGCTCCGCAGAAGCTCCGCCGCCATGTTCTCTCCGATCGCCCCCAGTTCCCGTCTGTCCATTCCCCTTGATGCTCCCTTTCTTGCCCAGTTCTCATTCCCTTTATCTTGCTATATAACCAATTTATGGAATATTATACTTTGGAATATATTTCCTGTCAAGAATGTATTTTCCATTTCCTTCCTGTCAATAAAAAAACGGCCGGAGCCGGCAGGAACATATTGTTCCCGCTGGTCCCAGCCGCTGTACAGGCGTCGTTTCTTTCCTTCTCTCCTTGGGTCAGATCTGGTTCAGCACCAGTTTTTCGATGGCATCCGCCACCCCGTCCTCGTGGTTCGACGGAGCGATGTAATCGGCGATGGCCTTCACCTCATCCTTGGCGTTTCCCACCGCCACGGCCGTCCCCGCTTCCCGCAGCATGGCCATGTCATTGGGGCTGTCCCCCACCGCCATCATCTCGTCCCGGCTGATGCCAAGAAGGCTTCCCATCTGACGCAAAGCCTGGGCTTTGCTGGTGGTTGCGCCGCCGATCTCCAGATTGTGGTCGAAGGAGCTGGTGATGGTCGCCTGAGGAAGCTTCAGCAGCTTCTCATACATAGCGGGCTTTTCATCCAGGTTCTCAAAGTTGACGTTGATGTTCTCCAGCCGCGTATCGTGTTCCAGCATGAAGGCATAGAGATCGTTCACCGGGTTGCGTGTCTTCAGAATGTACTCCACATCCCGGAAGCACTCCCTGGTCTCCTCCACCTGCCGGTAATACCATTCTTCGATGTAAGCCGTCCCGCCCACAAAGGTCTCCAGCACATAGTCGTACTGCCGCAGCAGATCCACCGCCGCGTGCACCGCCTCGCGGGGAATGCAGTTCTCGTAGAACGTGGTGTTCTCCCGGATGTCGGTGATGGAGGCGCCGTTGGAGGTCAGGGCGTAGCGGATCGCTTCGATCTCAAACACATCCTTCGGGAGGGCATCCAGAGGCCTTCCCGTGGCGATGACGATATTCACGCCCTGCTCCGCCGCTTTGGTCATGGCCTCTCTGTTTCGTCGGCTGATTTCTCTATTGTTATTGATCGTGGTGCCGTCCAGATCCAGCGCCACCAGTTTGATTGCCATAAAGCACCTCTTCCGATTTCCCTTTTACCGCTTCGCCGCGGCCACGATGTCGATAAATTCCTGATTGATCCTGCGCACGGTCTTCATGGTGCAGTCATCTCCATGCCCCGGATAGATCCGGATGTCTCCCGCCCAGCGGTCCGCCGTCTCCAGAATGCTTCTGCGCATCTCCTCTTCGGAGCCGTCATCCAGGTCCGTTCTGCCCAGATCGACGTTGAACACGAAATCCCCGGTAAAGCAGCACCTGCTTTTGCGAAACATGTAGCAGACGCTTCCCCTCGTGTGTCCCGGAGTATGCAGGACCTGAAAACGCTCTTCGCCCAGCTTCAGGCCCTCGCCGCCCTCCAGAAGGACATCCACCCATTCGCCGTAGCGGTCAGCGTCCGCCCGGTGGATCAGCACAGGACAGTCCAGGGCTTTGCGCACCTGCTCCGCCGCCCCGGTGTGGTCGCTGTGGTGATGGGTGAGCAGGATCCCCCGGGGGATGAGTTCCTGTTTCTTCACATGCTGTATGAATACCTTCGGCCGGTAGCCCGGATCGATGATCATGCACTCCCCGCTTTCCGGGTCGCTGACCACATAGCCGTTGGCCTCCAGGATCCCGCCGATAAACCGTTTGATCTCCATATTTCTCCTCCGCCGCGATGCCCGAGACCGCGGCACCACCAGTATACTGCAAAAGCAGGTCCCATGGCTACAAAAACCTTATGCGAACCGCCCGTCATCTCCCCTTGATTATATTTCTGGAAGTGATAAAATGGATTAGATTTTAGCATGTTCAGGGAGGGACAGATAACTGAAATGAAAGTTGCTATTGTCGGAGCAGGAAAACTGGGAACCAACATCGCGAAAGCTCTTCTGGACGGAGACAACGCGGTGACGGTCATCGATACAGACGAACACAAGCTGCAGCGGGTCAGCGCCCAGATGGACGTTATGACGGTCAATGCCAACGCCAAGGAGATCTCCGCCTTAAGATCCATGGGCATATCTTCCTATGGCTTTCTGATCACCACGACGAAGAATGACGAGACCAATATCGTCATCGCATCCTTTGCGAAAAAGCTGGGCTGCGAGAAGGTCATCGCACGGGTCAGGGATCCGGAGCACATGCAGCAGCTGGAATTCATCAAAGATCACATGGACATCGACTATATCGTCAATCCCGACCTTGGGATCACCGTGGAGATCTACAAGTATCTCGCGGAGAAGTATACCCTGAGTAACGGGATATTCTCCAGCGGCAAGATCTCGCTGCTGGAATTCCATGTGAACAAATACAAGGAACTGATCAACCTGAGCATCCCGGAATTCTGCGATGTGCTGCCGGGCATGCTGGTGGTGGGCATTTCCCGCAACGGCAAGGTCATCATCCCCCATGGCGAGGATTCCATCAAGGCGGGTGATTTCCTCTACGTGGTGGGCGAAAAGGAACCTATCCAGCAGCTGAGCAAGAAGGTGCACGAGCGCGGGAAATACACGGATCTGCAGAAGGTCATGATCATGGGCGGCGGCAAGACGGGATTCTATCTGGCCAAGATGCTGTCCGAGTTCGGCGCCGCGGTGAAGATCATCGAGCAGAACAAGGAACGGTGCTACTATCTGGCCACCCATCTGGACGATGTCATGGTCCTGCGGGGAAACGCAGCGGACATGAATCTTCTGGAAGAGGAAAACATGGATTCCATGGACGCTGTGGTCACCGCCACCGGATTTGACGAGGACAACCTCCTGCTGGCCCTGACGGCGAAGCAGCGGGGTATCGAGGACGTTATCGCCAAGGTCAGCCGTTCCAGTTACACGGATATCATCTCCGCTCTGGGCATCGACATGGTGCTGAATCCTCTGGACATCACCACCAGCACGGTCGTCCGACTGGTGCAGGGCAAGAAAAAGGTCCTCTCCTCCCAGCTCATTCAGGGCCAGGCAGAGATCATGGAAGTCATCGCCGGTTCCCATATGGAATTCGTCGGCGTACCGCTTAAGGACCTGCATCTGCCCAAGAGCATCATCATCGCAGCCATCCACCGGGGTCAGGATGTGATCATCCCCACCGGTGAAACAGTCATCGAGGAAAACGACCGGGTGATCATGCTCAGCCTCATCAGCGATATCTCCAGCATGGAAAAACTGCTGAAGGACAACAGCAAACTCCATCATCTTTTCCGCAGGTGACGCCATGAACCACGTCGTATGTTCTGTCATCAGGATCTGCGGGATCATGCTCATGGTCCTGGGACCGGCTATGGTGCTGACATTCATCGTCTCCTGCCTCAGAGGACAGTGGGAGGAGGGCTTTTGCTTTCTCTGGCTGGGCATTCTTCTTTTTGCCACCGGCGTTATCAGCCGCAGGGTGGTCCGGCACAGGACCAGCAAGCTCCACCTGGGAGACGGATTTCTCATCGTCACCCTGATGTGGATACTGATGTCTGTCGCGGGCGCTCTTCCCTATATCATCACCGGCACCATCACCAGCATCCCCTCGGCGCTGTTCGAGTCCGTATCCGGCTTTACCACTACGGGAGCCACGGTACTGGAGGATATCCCGCATTTGCCCTACGGCATCCTTTTCTGGCGCTGCATGACCTGCTGGCTCGGCGGAGTCGGGATATTGCTTCTCGCCATCACGCTGATGCCCGCACTCGGGCTGAACGGCCAGCGTCTCAATACACCGGACAACTACGGGCCTGTTATCGAAGAGGTCTCTCCCCGAATGATCGACAGCATCCGGACGATCATTGCGATCTACACCGGGCTGACTCTTCTGGAGACTATTCTTCTGTGGTGCAGCGGAATGACTCTGTTCAACGGCCTGATCCACAGCATGTCCACGGTGAGCACCGGCGGCTTCTCCCGCTATAACGAGGGAATCGCCCATTTCCAGGGGGCAGCCATTCCCCTGATCATCGGCCTGTTCATGGTCGCCGGAGGAGTCAATTATCATCTGCTCCTGCACCGGCCGAAGAACGGCCTGCGTAGCTTCCTGCGAAGCTCGGAGATCCGGATGTACGGCATCTTTCTGGGCGGCTCCACCCTGCTGATCAGCATCGCGCTGCTCCTTCAGGACAACGGGCTGGCCCCGGAGAAATGCTTTGTCCACGGGTTTTTCCAGAGCGCGTCCTTCCTGAGCACCACGGGATTCTGCAGCACGAATTACGGGATATGGCCCCAGATCGCCCAGACCACGCTTCTGATCCTGATGTTCTGCGGCGCCTGCACTGCCTCCGCCGGAGGCGGGATCAAGATGGCCCGGGTCAGCATCCTGCTGAAACTGGTGCGCCACGGGATCTCGACCAGACTCCACGCAAACTTTTTTGAGACGGTGAAGATGGACAGACAGGGGCTGGGCTCGGATACGGTCTCCGGAACGGCAACTATGCCCTTCCTGTATCTGACGGCACTGTTCACAGGAACTTTCCTGCTGACGTTTGGCGATGTTTCCCTGTCCCAGGCCTTTAACGCGTCTATCGCCTGCCTTTGCAATACGGGGCACGCCTTCAGCCAGCTGGGGATGGGAAGCTCCTTCGCTTCATTCGGACCCCTGTCGAAGCTTTTGCTGTCCCTGCTGATGATCGGCGGGCGGCTGGAAATATACGCTATCGTGATTCTGATCATGCCAAAGTACTGGACCTGGAGCCGCTGACGAGAGGATGCGCGGCACGAAACAGATTTGAGTAGTTACCCGGAAGGTATTTTCGATGACTTCGAGAAAAGGCAATTACAGCGCACTTATCAGAATACTGGGAACCATCATCCTGATCATCGGCATTTCCATGCTTATTCCATGGATCTATGCTGAGGTGATCAGAGAAGAGGTCGTTGTCGACGCATTTCGGATCTGCGCGCCGGTCACCACCGGGGTGGGCCTCGTGATCACGATGATGTTCCCCTCCGATCGTTCTCTGTTCCGCAGCCGGGACGGATTCCTGATCGT
>CACXCQ010000240.1 GCA_902766185.1 uncultured Eubacteriales bacterium | reverse complement strand
GGACAGAGACGAGGTCTTCGCGGAGGTTCAGGAATATGTGGAGAAGCTCGTGAAAGAAGGAACGCGTTTCACCATGATCGGCGGGGACCACTCCGTGACGATTCCGGTGGAGCGGGGCGTCAACGCCGCCCTGGACGAGCCTTTCGGGATCATCCACATCGACGCCCACATGGACCTGTCCTTTGAGCTGGAGGGGGATCCACTTTCCCACGGCTCCACCGAGCAGCGGGCTCTGGAAATGTCGAATATACCCTCGGAAGAGAACCTGTACTTCATCGGGATCCGCTCCATCGAGCCCGACGAGTTCGCCTTCAGCAGAGGCCGCAGCCTTCAGGTCAAAACGGCCTACGACTGCTACCGGGAAGGGATCGAGGCGGTGGCCGATGACTGCATCAGCAAAATGAAGAAATTCAGCAAGGTCTACCTGACCTTCGACATCGATGCTCTGGATCCGGCCTACGCGGGGGGAACCGGCACGCCCCAGTTCGGCGGCCTGACCTCGAGGATGGCCATGACTCTGGTACAAAAGCTGTTCGGGGAGCTGAACATCATCGGCTTTGATATCGTCGAGATCGCCCCGCCTTTGGATGACTCTCTGGCATCCATGTACGCCGGACGGAAGCTGCTCACCGAAGCCTGGGGCAGCTGGGCGAAGGAGGCCGGCAAGCTGGAGCAGTTCTAGCGTGACCGCTGCCGGAACAGAATCGAAGTAAGCGAGGAAATGCGAAAATGAGTATGCTCTTTTCAGATACACTGAAAAACCTGAGAACGGACAGGGGTCTTTCCCAGCGGGAGCTGGCCGAGCAGGTGTGCGTCACCCGCTCCACGGTGGCCAGATGGGAAAACGGCAGCCGTCTGCCGGACGCTCTGATGATCTCCCGTCTGTCCGAGTGTCTCGATGTCGACGTCAACACGCTCCTGAGCGCCGCGGCGAAAAGTGATGAAGCCCCGATCGTCATCATGGTGGAGGACCGGGAGATCATCCTCGCCGGAAGCCTTCCGGTTCTGGAAGAGGTTCTGCCGAAGGCCACGATCATCGGATTCACGCGGCCATCGGAAGCCATCGAATACGCCAAGGCGAACCGGGTCTCTCTGGCCTTCCTGGATATCGAACTGGGGAGAACCAGCGGTCTGGACCTTTGCCGTGAACTGCTTGAGATCAATCCCCGGACGAATGTGATCTACCTGACCGCGTACGTGGGGTATTCCTTTGACGCGTGGAGCACCGGGGCAAGCGGATTCATGCTCAAACCCATCACCCCGGACAGTCTCCGGGCACAGTTAAAAAACCTGCACTATCCGCTTATGACCGGGGGTACAGAGAAATGAGCGACTGGGCACTGTATTTTGGTTACTTCATGCTCGGCGTGATGCTGTCTCTGATGACGCTGGGTCTCGGGGCTGCCATCGCCATGCCCGCATTCGACCGTTGGCGGAAGTGTTTCTTCATCGTGCTTTTCTCGATTCTCGCGGCAGCCACCGTTGCCGGTCTCGTGGACACGATCATCTACGGAAATCCGCGGGCAGTGCTGGCAGAAAAAGCGCTCTGGTATATCGAGACTCTGTTCATCATGGTCGCACTGCCTATGTTCACGCTACTCCTGCTGCATTGCAGCGGCGAAAGCATAAAGGAAAGCCCGATGTTTCGCGCCGTGGCCGTCGCCTGGCTCCTGTTTTTCATCCTACTGCAGTTCAGCACGTTCACGAACTGGTTCTACTATATCTCAGCGGATTACGAATATCAGCGCGGTGACTGGTTTGTGCTCCTGTGCCTTCCCCTCCTTTTCATCATGTTCATGAATCTCGAGGGGACGATCCGCCGGCGGAACAAGCTGTCCAGGAAGCAATTCATCGCATTTCTGATCCATCTGCTCCCGCTTACGTTCGCCTCGCTCGTCCACGCCATCTTCTTCAATCTCTGGGTGTTTGAGGCCGGTCTGATCATCTCCATCATCCCCATGTTCGCCATCCTGCTCATCGACCAGGCCGAAGAGTACCTGCGTCAGCAGCGGGAGCTGTCCCGTCAGCAGGCAAAAATCATGGTGCTGCAGATGCGACCTCACTTCATCTACAACACCATGATGAGTATCTATTACCTCTGTGTTCAGGACCCCGCGAAAGCCCAGGCCGTCACGCTGGACTTCACCACCTATCTGCGCAAAAACTTTACCGCCATCGCCAGCGAGGATACCATTCCCTTCACGGAGGAGCTGGAGCACACCCGGGCATACCTTGCCGTGGAAAAAGCTCAGTTTGAGAACAGCCTTTTCATCGAGTACGACACGCCCCACACCTGGTTCCGCCTGCCGCCCCTGACGCTGCAGCCCATCGTGGAGAACGCCGTCAAGCACGGCATGGACCCGGAGTCCGGGCCTCTCCGCATCAGGATCCAGACGCGGGAAACGGATTCCGGCAGCGAGATCATCGTGGAGGACAATGGTTCCGGGTTCGAGTCCGCGCCGAATGACGATCCCCATATCGCGCTGTCCAACATCCAGCAAAGGCTGGCTATGCTGTGCGATGGGGAAATGACCATCACGCCCCGGGACGGGGGCGGCACGGTGGTTAAGGTAACCGTGCGGTAGAAACCGCAGCCGCTCCTACTTGGTCACTTCGATGAAGGGAGCCAGCGTAGAGGCAACGAGCGGAACCGGCAGGGTCTGTACCCAGACATGTCCCGGACCTGTTACAACGGTGTTGAACAGACCTTCGCCGCCGACCAGAACGTTCTTCACGCCTTTGATGGTCACCGTGTCAATGGAGCATGTCGCTGACATGGCCGCCAGATGACCGGTTTCCATGACCAGCTGCTCTCCTGCAGCCAGTTCGTATTCCACGATAGATCCATCGAATTCCAGGAAGGCGGTTCCGTTTCCGGTGAGCTGCTGCATGATGAAACCCTCACCGCCGAAAAGGCCTGTCTTTGCTTTCTTATTGAAGAACGTGGAAAGGGTCACGCCCTCTTCGGATGCCAGGAACGCGCTCTTCTCGCAGACGATCTCATTTCCCGGAGAGATCTCGAAGGGAACGATGTGTCCCACGAATGTGGACGCGAAGGCGATCATTCCCGGGCCGCCCTCCGCCGTATAGATGTTCATGAACAGGGACTCCCCGGAGAAGAGACGTCCGAGCGCCTTCTTCGCGCCGCCGGCCGAAGTCGTCTCCATCTGCATGTTCGGCGACATCCAGGACATTCCGCCGCCCTCAGTGATCACTTTTTCGCCCGCCTCCAGCTGACAGATGACTACCGGCATATTTTCGCCTTTGATCTCGTACTGCATATCATAACCTCCTTGAAACTGACTTGGAATAGAATACTATCACTATGATTATACGTCCGCCCCACCCCTTTTTTCAACTAAAACGTTAAAGTGAGTGGACGAAGATTGGAGGCAATACAAAATGGGATTCAGAACACTTGAGATCAGCCGCGCGGCCGATATTCATATTCGAAAGGGACAGCTTGAGATCACCTATCAGGACGGAGTAATTCTGATTCCTCTGGAGGATCTGGCCACGATTGTTTGCAGCGGCGCGAACATCAGGATGTCAACTATGGCGCAGGCCCAAATGGCGGAGGCCGGGATCACACTGATGATCATCGATGAAAAATACCATCCATCCTGCATGCTGGTCCCGACCCGGTCCAATGTCAGGCAGACCATGGTCATGCGCAGTCAGGTCACGATGACCCGCGAAATGAAGGACCAGATTTGGGAAGAAATCATTACCCGAAAAATCGAAAACCAGGCCCGTGTGCTTACATTGCTGGGGCGGGACGGCGCAGAAAAAGTCCTGCATTACGCCTCTGGCATCCCGGCAAACGAAATCGACGCGATGGAGGCAAATGCCGCCAGAGACTATTTTCACTACCTGCATCCAGGCCTGAACAGGCGCAATGATGACCCGGTCAACAGCTGCCTCAACTATGGTTACGCTGTTTTGCGCAACGCGATCATTCGCGCGTTGCTGCTCGCCGGTTTCCAGCCTGCCTTTGGGCTTCATCATGACAATCATCTTAATGCGTTCAATCTGGCGGACGACCTGATCGAACCGTGGCGGGCAATGGTCGACCTGATCGCCCTCCCGGATCCCGGCACCTCCACTGTGCTGAGCCGCACAAAAAGGAAAAGACTGGCGATGGTACTGCACCACGCATGTCTGATGGACGGAACCAAAAGATCCGTTTTATCTGGAATCGAAGAGATGGTCGGGAGCTTCCGAAACAGGATCGTCTCTGATAATGCGGGGGATCTGAAGCTTCCAATCGTTCTCCCCGAAGAAGTCATCGATGCGATCAAAGAATGAGGTGCTGCGATAATGAGAATACTTGTACTATTGGATCCGACAAACAAGCGAGGCACAAAAATGGCTTATACAGCGCTGCGCAATTTCCTCTATTCCGATGGCTACCTCCGCATTGGCACAGAACTCTTCATGCGGATCACCCCGAGCAGAAAGACCGCCGAAAAGCACATTCGAAGACTGGAAGAACACGATCCCGGAACAGGCGTGGTCCGCGTGATCAAAATGACCGAGGAGCAATACGATAACATCTGGTACCTCACCGGCGAACCGGACCAACAGGAAGAACTCGTCGGAACGAACGGTCATATCATGATATGATTAGTCTGCGGCATGGACTTAATGTGTCCTGTCAAGACGCAGCAAGCGCCGAAGCAGCCCACCCAAAAGAAGGTTGTTGCTATAATTAGTATGTGCTAAAATGCCGATAACAAGATAGCGTGCTGGATTATGGGCAGAAAATGCCGTATAGTATAACCCAATTTGAGGAGAATGAACAGTGAAAAAGCGAATTGAGGGCATTATCATAATTGCTATGGCGGTACTGGCTGGTATCGGCGCATTTG
>CACXCQ010000239.1 GCA_902766185.1 uncultured Eubacteriales bacterium | reverse complement strand
TCCGTCCGGAATAACTTTCTCGCATAGTATACCAGACAGAGAAGATCCGTCTGTCGCCTCAGAGGCTACAGCCTGCGTTTCGCATCGTATCAGAAATCGGATCAGCAGTCATCAGCAGTTTCCGGTGTAGACGTAACGGAGCTTCTCCCCGGCGATGCCGGCCAGGCGATACACCGTTTCCACCTCCGTGGGCGGACGGTCCGTCATCTGAAACTGCGGGAAAAACCGGCTGACATGCAGCGGGATCTTCTCGTCGATCTCTGCGATCCACTCGGCCATCCCCTTCATCTCCTCTTCGGAATCGTTCAATCCGGGAACGATCAGAGTCGTCAGTTCCACGTGGCAGTCCCGGGCTGCCCGCCGGATAAATGCCTTCACCATCGGAAGGTCGCCTCCCAGAACGCCTTCGTAACCCGCACTGGAAAAGCACTTGAGATCGATGTTCATGGCGTCCACCAGGGGAAGCAGTTCCTCCAGCACATCCTGCCGGGCTGTGCCGTTGGTCACCATCACATTCACCATCCCCTGTTCATGGATCAGCCGCGCGGTATCCCGCACGAACTCATAGCCCACCAGCGGTTCGTTGTAGGTGAAGGCAACGCCGATGTTCCCCGCGTCTTTCACCTGCAAAGCCTGGTCCGCCAGCTGCCGGGGCGTGATCCTGGGCGCCCGTTCCTTCATGGAGAACGCCTCCTCCGACCAGGATATCCCGTTGTTCTGGCAGAACGGACAGCGCAGATTGCAGCCGTAGCTTCCCACGGAAAGAATCATGCTCCCGGGATGGAACCGCCGCAGGGGCTTTTTTTCGATGGGATCCAAAGCCAGCGCGGTGATCCGACCGTAGTTTCCTGCTCGGATGCTCCCGTCCTGACACTCCCGTGCTCCGCAGAATCCTGTTCCCCCTTCGGGGATCGCGCACCGGCGGAAGCACACCTCACATACTGCCTTTTCGGTCATCACTTAGTCTCCTCCGTCGATCTCACCTACTGGTGCCTGATCACCTCAAACCGCTGCAGATCCAGCTTTTCACCCCGTGGGATGCCGGCCTTCTGTCTGGCGATGTCCACCTGCTGCTCCGGCGTATCCACTCCATCAAGATCCGGCAAAAGCAGGCCTCTGCGTCCTCCGCTGCTGACGATGACCCCGTACCGCTTCACGTCCAGTTCACGGATGGAATCGATTGGCTCCGGTGCTCCCAGGACATCCACGCTGATTTCCAGAAGCGGGAGCTCATCCTCCCTGATGGGGGTGAACCGGGGATCCCTGGTGGACGCGCTGACGGCGTTCTGGATGATCTCCCGGGCAATGCAGCTCTCGGTAGGTCCGATGGTGCCGATGCATCCCCGCAGCGCTCCCTCCTTGTGGATGGAAACGAATACGCCAGCCTTTTCCCGAAGCATCTCCTCCGGAAGCATCCGGGGATCCGGGCCAGACTGCTCCAGCCGGGAGACTTCCGGCGTCTTCCCCTCGCGGATGAAGCTGTTCACGGTCTCTCTTGCCAGAGCCACGTAGGCATCGGACGCATCTGCCTTTGCGCGGGCGCGGTCCATAGCCTCCTGCCGGTACCGGGCCAGGAAATGACGCTCCTCGTCCGGACCTTCCGGATGGAACATGCAGATGCCGTAGCCCACGCCGGTGACGTCCTCATGGGAGAGGCGCTTCACCGAGACCGCCTGTCCGTCCAGGGCGCCGGCCATCATCACGAAGCTGCGGTGACCGCACTCCGCCGCCTTGTCGCAGAACTCCTCATCGAAATCGAACAGTTCGCCGAAGGCTCCCCTGCCGCATACGTCCATGATCCGCTCGTCGTACTGCGGACCCTCCGAAGCAAATCCGTAAGGGCCGTAATCCTGCAGCTTGTGGGAAAGATCGCCGCTGCCCACGAACACGATCCGCCGCCCGAGCTGATCCGCCGCGTCTGCGATGGCCTGCCCAAGAGCGTAGTGGTCCGTCAGCGGGAGCCCGGAAAGGCCGATCCGCAGGATCTTCGCGCCTGCAAACGCCCGGCGGATAAAGTACAGCGGCACCATGGTCCCGTGATCCAGGCTGCTGTCCCGCTCGCCCATGGTCCCTGCCGCAAGCCCTCTGGCCGCCGCCATCTCCTCGATGGCCATCACCAGCTCCGTGTCGTATTCCTCCTGAAAGGACACCTCCGGCGCGCCGAAGCCGGCAAAGGAGCCTTTGGCCCACCGCCCCGGGGATATATGGAAGTAGTCCATGTACATCACCGAATGGGGGCTGGCGATGACGATGGTGTCCGGCTCCAGCGCCGCGATATCTGCCGCCACCTGCTCATAGGCATCGGTCGTCGTCTGGATCTGTGCCTCGCTTCCCCTGCCCACCGCAGGAACGATCATGGGGGGATGGGGAACCATGTACGCTGCAAGTATACTCATTTGGGGTCCTCCGTATGACTCTTCTTCCATGCCTTGATCCGTTCAAGCTGCTCCCGGCACCTCTGTTCCACCCCCTGGTTCGTTGGGGTATAGTAGACCCGGTCCTTCAGCGAATCCGGCAGGCACTGCATATCCGTAAGCTTATCTTCCGTGTTGTGGGCATACTGGTAGCCGTCGCCGTAGCCCACGTCCTTCATCAGGCCCGTCACAGCGTTCCTCAGCTGCAGTGGCACCGGCTCCGAAAGCTGCTGCATGGCATCCCGTTTCGCCGATTCGTATGCCACGTACAGAGAGTTGGACTTGGGGGCAAGGGAAAGGTACACCACTGCCTCCGTCAGATGCACCGAGCACTCCGGCATGCCGATGAGATGACAGGCCTGAAAAGCAGCCACCGCCAGCTCCAGTGCACGGGGGTCGGCCAGGCCCACATCTTCGCTGGCGAACCGGGTTATCCGCCGGGCCACGTAGAGAGGATCCTCTCCTGCCTCCAGCATCCTGGCCAGCCAGTAGACCGCCGCGTCCGGATCGGAATTGCGCATCGATTTGTGCAGGGCTGAGATCAGGTTGTAGTGCTCCTCCCCGTTCTTGTCGTACAGAAGGGATTTGCGGGAGGTGCACTGCTCCACGGTCTCCCGGGTCACGCGGATCACTTCCCGGCTCTCGTCCTCGTCGGCCGGTCCCGCCTCGCCGTTCAGCACCGCCATCTCCAGGGTGGACAGAGCCATCCGGGCGTCCCCGTTCGCAAAGGCTGCGATCATCCTGAGCACATCTTCTTCGATGCGGACGTCCTGCTC
>CACXCQ010000238.1 GCA_902766185.1 uncultured Eubacteriales bacterium | reverse complement strand
GTCACGCCCAGGTCGACGATGACGTTCTTGTTGATCTCACTGGTGTCGATGTCGATCTGCACCTTCCGCGCCCTGCGGCCGAATTTTCCGGGATTCAGGGCTACCCGGTCGCTGAATCTGGCGCCGATGGCGATGACCAGGTCGCTGCGGTCGATGGCCTTGTTGGCGGCGATGGATCCGTGCATGCCCAGCATGCCCAGGGTGCGGGGATTATCGTAGCCGATGAGGCCGGCAGCCATCAGCGTATAGGTGGCCGGAATGTCCGCCTTTTCCATGAGCTCCAGCAGCTCGTCTCCCGCGCCGGAGGAGGGCACTCCGCCGCCGCAGTAGATCACCGGCTTCTCCGCCGCGTTGATCATTGCCGCGACCTTGCGGACGTCTTCCGGATCAAAGGCAGGAAGGGGATCGAGGGGCAGGGGTTTGCCCGGCTTGTAGTTGATGGTATCCGCGGTGACATCCTTGGTGATATCGATGAGCACCGGCCCCTTGCGCCCGCTGTTGGCGATGCGGAAGGCGCCCCGGATGGCATCCGCCAGATCCTCGATATGATTGACAAAATAGGTATGCTTCGTGATGGGAATGGTGATTCCGGTGATGCTCACCTCCTGGAACGCGTCTCTGCCGATCAGGGGATCGGGAACGTTGCAGGTGATGGCCACCATCGGGATGCTGTCCATAAACGCGGTAGCGATACCGGTGACCAGGTTGGTGGCTCCCGGTCCGCTGGTGGCGAAGACGACGCCGGTCTTTCCCGTTGACCGGGAATAACCGTCGGCAGCGTGGGCTGCTCCCTGCTCATGGGCGGAGAGGACGTGCCTGATCCTGTCTCTGTACTCGTACAGCGTATCGTACAGATTGAGGATCGTTCCGCCGGGATAACCGAAAATGGTATCCACGCCATGCTCCAGCAGAACCTCGGCGACCAGCTGTGATCCTGTAACTCTCATAGTGTCTGTGTTTCCTCCTTGTCGATAGTACTACGGATACTATTATAAACGGTTTCTGAACAAAAGCAACAAGAATTTTTCATTTTTTGTGACAAAAAACAAAGAGATGTCTGAAAATTTGTTTGGAAAAAACGAAATATTGTATTGACAAAGCTAATATACTGGTATATCATTTGTAACATCAGATTTGAATAAAGATGCGATGAACGGAATAAGTTCGGAAGAGGATCTTACAGAGAGCAGCCGGTTGGTGCGAGGCTGCAGATCGAACCGGATGTCTCACCCGGGAGCAGAAACTTTGAGCGGGCATGTGATCCCCTGCAGGGCAGGGCGGCCGGAGCTGATCGGTCGAAACAGCATGCCAACAAGAGTGGTACCGCGCAGGCTATGCCTTCGTCTCTTGATGGACGGAGGTTTTTCTGTTTTTGGCACCGGAAAAAAAGGAAAGAGAAGAGGTAGTATGAAAAGCAAAGTAATGAGAAACCACACCAAGTATAGTCCCGGATATTATCCGGTGGGCGATCAGTACATGAAATGGGCGTCCCGGGATCATCTCGAAAAACCGCCCGCCTGGTGCAGCGTAGATCTGCGGGACGGCAATCAGGCGTTGATCGTCCCCCTGAGCCTGGAAGAGAAGCTGGAATTCTTCGCCTACCTGGTAAAGCTCGGCTTCAAGGAGATCGAGGTGGGTTTCCCGGCAGCCTCCGAAACAGAATACCAGTTTTTGCGGACTCTGATCGAGGGGAACCTGATCCCCGACGATGTGACGGTGCAGGTGCTGACCCAGTCTCGCCGCCACATCATCAAGAAGACCTTTGATGCTCTGGTGGGCGCGAAGAAAGCAATCGTACATCTATATAACTCCACCTCCGTCGCCCAGCGGGAGCAGGTGTTCCACCGGGACAAGGACTCCATCAAGAAGATCGCGACCGACGGGGCGGAGATGATCCGCAAATACGCCTCGAAATACGAGGGAACGGAATTCCAGTTCGAGTACTCGCCGGAGAGTTTCACCGGAACGGAGATGGATTACGCGGCGGAGGTATGCAACGCGGTCATCGATATCTGGCAGCCCACGCCGGAGAACAAGGTGATCATCAACCTTCCGGCTACCGTGGCCATGTCCATGCCCCACGTGTACGCTTCCCAGATCGAGTACATGTGCGAGCATCTGCACAACCGGGAGAATCTGCTGATCTCCCTCCATCCCCACAATGACCGGGGAACGGCGGTGGCCGACACGGAGCTTGGCCTTCTGGCCGGGGCAGACCGGGTGGAAGGGACCCTCTTCGGAAATGGTGAACGAACCGGTAACGTGGACATCGTGACGGTGGCCATGAATATGTACACCCACGGCATCGACCCCGGTCTGGACTTCACCAACATGCCGGAGGTAGTGGATACCTATGAGAGGTTCACCGACCTGAAGGTGCATCCCCGTCAGCCCTACGGCGGCAAGCTGGTGTTCGCGGCCTTCTCGGGATCCCATCAGGATGCGATCGCCAAGGGCATGAAGTACCGCATCGACAACGACCCCGGCCGCTGGACAGTGCCTTACCTGCCTTTGGACCCCAACGATGTGGGAAGAGAGTATGAGGCGGACGTCATCCGCATCAACAGCCAGTCCGGAAAGGGCGGCGTGGCGTACATTCTGGAGCACAACTTCGGTTACATCATCCCGCCGGCCATGCGGGAGGAGATCGGCTACATGGTCAAGGATATCTCCGACAAGGCCCACAAGGAACTGGCCCCCGTGGAGGTGTACAAATCCTTTGCCAGGGAATACGTCAATGTGTTCGATCCCATCGACATCACGGATGCCGAGTTCGAGCGGGCTTCGGGACACAAATCCAATGACGGCATGATCGCCCGGATCAAGGTGAGGATCGAGGACACCGTCTACGAGTTTGAAGCCCTGGGCAACGGCCGCCTGGACGCCATCAGCAACGCGCTGAAGCAGTCGCCCTACACCTTCAACTACAAGTTCATCACCTATTCGGAACACGCGCTGTCGGCGGATTCCCACTCCAGAGCCGCCTCCTACATCTGCATCGAGGATCAGGAGGGGAGACAGTTCTGGGGCGTTGGGACCCACGAGGACATCATTCTGGCGTCGGTAAACGCTCTGGTCAGCGCGCTGAACAGGATGAACAAGAAGGATCACTTTGTTAAATAACAGCCCCGGAAATGAGGGTGAAGAGAATAAACATGGAGGAACGCAATATGGGAATGACGATGACACAGAAGATCCTGGCTGCCCACGCCGGTCTGCCGGAGGTAAAGGCAGGTCAGTTGATCCGGGCGGATCTGGATATGGTGCTGGGAAATGACATCACCACGCCGGTGGCCATCCGGGAGTTTGAAAAGGCTGGCTTTGCGGGGGTGTTCGACCGGGAGAAGATCTCCCTGGTGATGGACCACTTCGCGCCGAACAAGGACATTAAGTCCGCGCAGCAGTGCATGCAGTGCAGGACCTTCGCCAGGAGATTCGATGTGAAGAACTTCTATGACGTGGGACGGATGGGCATCGAGCACGCTCTCCTGCCGGAGCAGGGGATCGTGAAGGCGGGAGACTGCATCATCGGCGCGGATTCCCATACCTGCACGTACGGCGCTTTGGGAGCATTCTCCACCGGCGTCGGGAGCACGGATATGGCAGTCGGCATGGCTACGGGACAGGCCTGGTTCAAGGTGCCGGAAGCCCTGCGGTTCAACCTGGTGGGAAAGCTTTCGGAGCACGTCTCCGGCAAGGATGTGATCCTGCACATCATCGGAATGATCGGTGTGGACGGAGCGCTGTACAAGTCCATGGAATTCACCGGCGAAGGGGTGGCTTCCCTGACCATGGAGGACAGGCTGTGCATCGCCAATATGGCCATCGAAGCCGGCGGAAAGAACGGGATATTCCCGGTGGACAAGGTCACGGAGGACTACATGAAGGACAGAGTGGAAGGCACGTGGACGGTCTACGAGGCGGATCCCGACGCGGTGTACGCCGCGGAATACACCATCGACCTTTCGGCGCTTCGGCCGACAGTCTCCTTCCCCCATCTTCCGGAGAACACGAAGACCATCGATGAGATCGCCGAAATGGAGGCTATCCCCATCCAGCAGGTGGTGATCGGCTCCTGCACCAACGGACGCATCGAGGATATGGCCAAGGCGGCGGAGATCCTGCAGGGAAAAACAGTCCATCAGGACGTGCGGGCCATCATCATTCCGGCCACCCAGGAGGTATACAAGGAGTGCATCCGCTGCGGTTACATGGACATTTTCATCGATGCTGGATGCGCGGTATCCACACCGACCTGCGGCCCGTGCCTCGGGGGACACATGGGTATCCTGGCGGAAGGCGAGCGGTGCGTCGCCACCACGAACCGGAATTTCGTCGGCAGGATGGGTCATGTGGATTCAGAAGTGTATCTGGCCAGCCCGGCAGTGGCAGCGGCCTCCGCAGTAGCCGGACGGATCGCGGGACCGGAGGAGATATGACAGCGGTGAAGAAGCCCTGCCTTTGCGTGATGGAAAAAAGGAGTATATAAAATGAAAGCAAATGGAACAGTATTCAAATATGGAGACAACGTGGACACCGATGTGATCATCCCGGCCAGGTACCTGAACATAGCAGACCCGAAGGAGCTGGCGGAGCACTGCATGGAGGACATCGACACGGAGTTCGTGAAGCAGGTGAGTCAGGGGGACATCATGGTGGGCGGAGACAACTTCGGCTGCGGATCCTCCCGGGAGCATGCGCCGCTGGTCATCAAGGAGAGCGGCGTAGGCTGCGTCATCGCAAAGACCTTCGCCAGGATATTCTACCGCAACGCCATCAACATCGGGCTGCCCATTCTGGAGTGCCCGGAAGCCTCGGAAGGCATCAGCGCCGGGGATAAGGTGTCTGTGGATTTTGACACCGGCGTGATCGTCAACGAGAGTACAGGGCAAAAGTTCCAGGCCCAGCCTTTCCCGGAGTTCATCAAGGAGATCATGGCGGCGGGCGGTCTGGTGAAGAGCCTGACGAAATAAAGGACCCATAATGAGGGCTGACGAAGAAGAGAGGAGAGAAGAATGAATTACAGAATCGCGGTGATCCCGGGTGACGGAATCGGACCGGAGGTGATCGAGCAGACCACGAAGGTGCTGGAGGAGATCGGCAGGAAGTACGGCCACACCTTCGATTTCACCTATGTGCTGGCGGGGGGATGCGCCATCGATGCAAAGGGAGAGTGCCTCCCGAAGGAGACGGTGGAGATCTGCAAAGCCAGTGACGCGGTGCTTCTGGGCGCGGTGGGCGGTCCGAAGTGGGACGGTCTGCCGGGAAAGGAACGCCCGGAAATGGCCCTTCTGGGGCTGCGGGGACAGCTGGGGCTTTTCGCTAACCTGCGTCCGGCCATGCTCTTCGAGGAACTGGCGGATGCCTGCCCGCTGAAGCCGGAGCTGGTTTCCGGAGGCCTGGATATCGTGGTGGTGCGGGAGCTTACCGGCGGGATCTACTTCGGCGAAAAGGGGACGAAGGAGACGGATCTGGGGCCCGCGGCATACGATGTCGAGCAGTATTCCGAGATGGAGGTGCGGCGCATCGCGAAGGTGGCCTTCGATATGGCCATGAAGAGAAACAGGAAGGTCACCAGCGTGGACAAGGCAAACGTTCTGGAAAGCTCGCGGCTCTGGCGGCGGGTGGTCAACGAGGTGGCCGCCGATTATCCGGAGGTGGAGCTGAATCACTTCTACGTGGACAACGCGGCCATGCAGCTGGTGAGGGGACCGAAGCAGTTCGACGTCGTCGTCACCAGCAACATC
>CACXCQ010000237.1 GCA_902766185.1 uncultured Eubacteriales bacterium | reverse complement strand
TCTTCGCTGCCGGGGCGATGTCCGGTCTTTCCGGAGCGGCCTGCTCTGGTTTTGCCGGGGCGCCTGGCTCCGTCTCCACCTCGATGCGGTTTTGCTCCAGGCAGATGTTGATGGAGCTGATCTGCGCCACCCGGCTGATCCCTCCATCGGTGAGCAGCCACCCGGTCGCAAGCTCCTCCAGGTCCCGGGGCGTGCAGGACACGCTTCCGGCTTTTTCTCCGTTGTTGTGGATCTCCATGGTGATCTCGCGGATCAGGCACAGATCACCCGCCTCGACCCATTGCTGTTCTGTTTTTATCGACATTCTTTTACCTCGATTATTACGACCTCATTCTGAGAAGTTATTTTAATACCATTTCCGTCTTCCGTCTGTTGTCCTGACAACATTTCTGCCATGCGATGCCTATCGGGAGTTCTTACTCCCGCTTACAAAAAGACAAAGGGAACTGTTCATCGTATCGGTGCAACAGTCCCCCTTTGAAGCAAGTCATTAAAGTCAACAATCAATCGTTCTTTTCGCTCTTATCTTACAATGGATTCCCCTACTTGTATGTTGTTGCAACAACATTTCTTGTTTTTTCTTTGCGATTCCTCGCCAGTGTCCCTTCTCGCTCTCAGGCGCTCTTGTTTTCCACCGGGTTTCGGTCTATACTGAAATTGTTATGATGATTTTTTTAGAGGGCCCGATCCAGACGGGCAAATCAACATTGATCCGGGAGCTGCTCGGTGAACATCTTCGGGAGTGCGGCGGCTTCACCAGCCAGCGGCTGATCCGCGAATCCGGCGAGACGTGCGGCTTTCGCATCGGGCCTGCTTCCACCACACCGCTGACTGCGCCGGTGGCGGGATTTCGACCTGGTCCGGCTCCATCTATAGATGACGGTTACGCCGGAGACGGAACCCCGGTCGCCCCTGCGCCGGAGTACCTGCTGGCCTCCCCGGACGGCGGGATCTATTCCGGCGTGTTCAAGTACTTCGACCCGATGGGGAATGTACACAAAACCCAGGAGGTCTTCGACATCCTGGGCGTTCATTACCTGACTTCTTCCCGAAACAAGCCGCTGATCCTGCTGGATGAGCTTGGCGGATCGGAATTGTTGTGCGAGCCCTTCCGCAGGGCTCTGTATGATGTGCTCTCGAGCGGCGTCCCCTGTCTTGGGGTGCTGAAGCTTGCGGACAACGCCCGGCGCATGCAGCGTTCCTACGGGTTTGACGATGCCCAAAAGGCAGGTCAGGCCGCAAGCGGTTCTCCTGTCGGAGCTCCTGCTGAGACTCCCCCCGGCGATGCGCCGGCACCGGTCCCCGGTCCTTCCATCGTGGACCGGAACCTGGAGCTGCGCAGCCGGATCCTTGAAGACTTCGGCGGGCAGGTCCTGTATTACGAGAGGACTCCCTCCGGAAATTCTTCCGGGGAAACGCAGGTCCGCGATACCGTCACCGACCTTATCCGAAGCGTCTTCGGATGATCGACCGGCCGCTTATCCGTGCCGTTCCTTTCTGGCTGCCCGTCTGCGGTCCAGCTCGCTGAGAATCTTCTTGCGCAGGCGGATATCTCCGGGAACGATCTCGACCAGCTCATCATCATCGATGAACTCCAGCGCCTCCTCCAGAGTGAACACTCTGGCCGGGGAAAGCTTGATGTTCTCATCGCTTCCTGCCGCCCGCATGTTGGTCGCTTTCTTCGCTTTGCAGGGATTGACCACCATGTCATCGCTGCGGGCGTTCATCCCGACGATCATTCCCTCGTAGACATGGGTCCCCGGCTCTACGAACATCTGCACGCGCTCCGCGATATTGAAGATCGCGTAAGGCGTAGTCACGCCCTCCTCCTGGGCAACGGCGACGCCGTTGATCCTCTGGGGGATGTCACCGGCAAAGGAATCGAACTTCTCGAACCGGCGCACCATGGTTCCCTCGCCGCGGGTATCGTTGATGAACTCGCTGCGGTATCCCAAAAGCCCTCTGGTGGGGGCCAGATACTCCAGGCGGGTGTAGCCGTTTTCGCTCCTCATCTGCCGCATCATTCCTTTGCGGATGTTCAGCTTGGAGATCACTGATCCGGAGTGCTCATCCGGCACGTCGATGACCACCTCTTCAAAAGGCTCCAGCGTCCGGCCGCTCTCGTCGCGGCGCATGATGACCTCCGGCTTGGAGACCGCCAGCTCATACCCTTCCCGGCGCATATTCTCGATCAGGATGGAAAGGTGCAGTTCTCCCCTTCCGGACACCTTGAAGCTGTCCGTGGAATCCGTCTCCTCTACCCGCAGGCCGACATTGACCTCCAGCTCCTTCATCAGGCGCTCCCGAATGTGCCTGGAAGTGACGAACTTTCCTGCCTTTCCGGCAAAAGGCGACTTGTTGACCATGAAATACATGGACAGCGTCGGCTCCTCGATGGAGATCATGGGCAGCGGATCCGCCTTTCCCGGATCGCAGATGGTCTCTCCGATGGAGATGTCCGAGATCCCGGACACCACCACGATGTCCCCGGCCACCGCCTCTTCCACCGGCATCCGCTTCAGGCCCCGGTAGACGAAGACCTGATTGATCTTGCGGTCTTTGACCACACCGCCTTCGCCGGCGACGCTGACCGTGGAAGCTTCCCGGACCACGCCCTTGGTGACCCGGCCGATGCCCAGCCTGCCGATGTAATCATCGTATGCCAGAGCCGAGATCTGCAGCTGCAGCGGCTCCTCCGTCTTCTCCTGGGGATAGGGCTCGCAGTGCTCGATGATGGTCTCGAACAGAGGCGTGATATCCAGCCCGTTCATGCCCCGGGCGCTCTTTTTGATCTTCATGGGCTGACCGTCGTTGTCCACCTGGCCCGCGCCGCTCTCCACAGAAAGTCCGGCCACGTCCGCAGGGTCCCGCACCACGATTCCCTGACGGGCGATGCCGTAGAGAATGGGGAAATCCAGCTGATCGTCGTTGGCCTCCAGGTCCATGAACAGTTCGTAGACCTCGTCCACCACCTCGTCGATCCGGGCGTCCTTCTTATCGATCTTATTGATCAGGAGGATCGGATTGATCCCCTGCTCCAGAGACTTCTTCAGCACGAAGCGGGTCTGGGGCATGGGTCCCTCGCTGGAATCCACCAGCAGGATCACCGTATCCACCGTCTTGATGATCCGCTCAACCTCCGATGAAAAATCCGCGTGTCCCGGGGTGTCCACGATGTTGATCTTG
>CACXCQ010000236.1 GCA_902766185.1 uncultured Eubacteriales bacterium | reverse complement strand
GATCTGCCGGAAGGCCTTCGGTCCGTACCAGTCGTCCGCGTTGATCACCGCGAACGGCCCGGGGATATCCTCCAGGGCGCAGCACAGCGAAAAAGCTGTGCCCCAGGGCTTTGTCCTGGCATCGATCCCTTCGATCCTCTCGCGGATGATCTCGGGGATGCTCTTCTCCTCCGGGAAGACGAACCGTACGTCGGAGCGCTGGTCCATGCGCCCCCGGATCCTCCCGGCAAGCGCCTCCTCCATATCCCGGCGAATGACAAAAACGACCCGGCGGAATCCTTCCTTCACCGCGTCATAGACGGAGTACTCCATCAGAGGCTCCCCCTGGGGACCAAGGGGCACCATGGCTTTGTTTCCTCCCGCGTATCTGCTGCCGGCTCCCGCCGCCAGCACCACCAGGGTCAGCTCCGGGGAGCCGGCGCCCGCTGTATTTTCCACCGCTTTCGTTTCTGCCGTTCCCATCTCTTCTACCGTCATTTCTTCTCCCGGGGATCCTCCTCGAATCCGATCCGCCTCGCTTCGACGACCAGAGGCCTTCGCATCATCCTGCGGTTGATGCTGATGAGGTACTCTCCGATCAGCCCGATAGCGATGAGCACCACCGCGCCCAGGAAGAACAGTCCGATCAGGACCGGCGCCATGCCGGCGTTGAAGGTATCCCAGTGCATCAGCTTCAAGACCAGGTAGATCACGCCGATCACCAGGCTGACCAGACTGACGATGAAGCCCAGGATGGTGACCATCCGCAGACCCATGCTGGTATATGAGGTGAAACTCAGCATGGCCGCGTCGTAGAGATCAAAAAAGCCGTTGTGGGTCTTTCCGGCCCGTCGCCTGGGCTGCTTGTATTCCACGCACTCCACGGGAGCCCCGAACTCCGCCACCATTCCCCGCAGGAATGGCTGGGGATCGTTGACCTCCCGGATGATCTCCAGAAAACTACGATCGTAGAGTCCGTAACCGGTGAAGTGGTCGATGTGCTCCAGATCAGATCCCGCCCGCATCATCCGGTAATAGAAGGTGCGCAGGGAATAGACCAGTCCCCCCTGGGATGTGGCGCTGCGCACGCCGGCCACCACCTGGGCGCCCTGCTCCCACCGCCGGACGAACTCCGGGATCATCTCCACCGGCTCCTGAAAATCGCAGGCCAGAAGCACGGCGCAGTCTCCGGAGGCCTGCAGCAGTCCGTATACCGATGAGCTGTGGGGTCCCACATTCCGCGCATTGAAGATCGCGCGCACGCCGGGATGCGCCCCGCACAGCCTTTGCAGGATCTCCTGTGTCCCGTCCGTGGAGTGATTGTCGACGAACAGGATCTCCCGCCCGTAATCCGAAAGCTCCCCGTCGAACAGCGCCAGCAAGGCCTCGCACATCGCTTCCACGTTCCCTTCCTCGTTGTAGCAGGGAACCACTATGCTGATGGTCTTCTCGTTCATAGTCCCTCCCTACTTCATCAGATAGCGGAAGAAGAACGTGTCCGTTCCGCTGGAGAAGTTGTCGTTGACGATCACCTCTCCCTCGTACCGGGTGGACAGGTTGACCTGCTCTTTGTTGGCCATCAGATCCACCGTATCGTGCATCGCCCCCTGCAGGGTGTCCACCGCGGACAGGCTCCCGATCATCAGCGCCACCGCCAGGGCGGGCAAAAGCAGGACCCGCTTCTTTTTGCGGTAGTCCTGCAGGGCGAAAATGATCAGCTCCATCAGGCAGAAGAGCGCCGGGATGGAGGCCCTCATGCAGAAGTCGTTGTAATAGCCGATGTTGATCCAGGGGCAGATCAGAAGCACTGCCAGACTGATCCAGAATATCGGTTTGCTGCCCTGGCTGCGGTAGATCAGCATGAAGTAGATGCCGAACTCCAGCAGGGCGAACATCAGGTACATCCAGAGTTTCGTGGTCCACGGGTAGGCGTGGAACGTGGGATCCGTTCCGATGGCCTGCCCCATGTTGTTCATGGTGTTGCTGTCCCCGGAGAGCATATCGGGCAGGGTGGCGGATACGCTCTGGTTCGGCAGCAGGTACATGGTCATCAGCAGCGCAACGAGGAATCCGACCCCATTGGCCGGGGAAAGGCAGGTCATCACCAGCTGCTTCAGCCGCAGCACCAGCTTTTGCCCGGATTCGGTGTTCTGCAGGGCACGGTAAACGGCGAAGGGGATCATTCCCACCGCCGGCAGGGTGCTGGGAAGAAGCGCCATGCTCCAGACGAACAGGATGCTCCGGTTGGTCTTCTGCCGGTCGATGAGGCAGTAGATCAGCAGAGCGTAGATCAGCTGGTTGTATACCCAGAAGAGGTGGTTGCTGAAGCTGGGATAATTGAAGATCACCGCCCACCATTCGAACCGGTTGCCGATCTGGGTGTAGTAGTCCATGGTCAGCTTCCGGCCGATGGCATCCAGCCCGCCGAAGAAGACGAAGACCCCCAGATACCACAGGCGGACCCTCTTGAATTTCTCACAAAGGAAGTAGTAGACCTGGATCAGGCCCAGCACGGCCCAGATCTGCTGGAACAGCAGCCCCGCCGAATAGGAGCCCGTGATCTTGGCAAACAGCGCCGCCGGCATCCAGAAGCCCATGTAATACGACAGGCTCCGCTCATCGCCGGAATCGGTGAGCATCCGGATGGGCCATTCCTCGTCCACCAGCATCCGGTACACCGTGTTTCTGTACATGTGATCCGGATACTGGACCACGGAGCCTCCGATGCCGGAATACAGCACCCAAAGGCAGACCAGCGCCAGGACCACCACCAGCTTGGCGATGACCGTCCTGTCTTTCTCCGGTCTCCACAGTTCGTCCTCGTCCCGGCACGCGCACCAGACTCCGAAGAGGATAAGTGCGCAGAGCACCGCGGACAGCGCCACCTTCAGCCACAGCAGCACGAAAAGCAGCGTGGGCAGAATGATATAGATATATGTTCCCAGAATGGGCCATTCTTTTTTCAGTTTGTCCTTCATTCCAGTGTTGGCTCCTTATCGTTCTTCTCCGGGTCCTCCGGTCGCCTGCTCCTGCGGGGCCTGCCTGCGGGGCCAGATCCTGCGCAGCACCCGGGCTGATCGCGGGGACAGGACCGCCGCGCACAGCTTCGCCGCCGGCCGGTCACTGCTCCTGCGCAGATAGTCCCGCCGGTTTCGGCGGACGAAGTCCAGGATCTCTTTTTCGATCCCTTCGTCCCGTCTGCCGCCCCGGTACATGGAAAGCAGCATCCACATGTATTCCAGCATCAGATACTGGTCGAGGGCCCGGTGCTCCTCCGCCGTCCCCCGGAAATGCTCCCGGATGCTCCGGTAGTTTTCGTATCCCCGTTTTTTCTCAGGGCCGTACCCCTGGCGGGACATGCTCCCGTCGTGGATCCGGTATTCGTATCCATCGCACTCCACGACTGCGATGTCCTTTGCTGACTCCAGAAGCCGGAGCATGATCCCCAGATCTTCCCCGATGAGATTGCCTTCGGGGTACTGGATCCGCGTCAGCAGTTCTCTGCGGATCACCTTGTTGCAGAGAAACTGGTAGACGGCGCGCCGCTGCAGCACGGCCATCCGCGCCTCCCTGGGGGAGAGAATGCTCCGTTCCAGCAGCTCCCTGTCCTGAGCGATCCTGCGGCAGCGGCCGGACCGGTTTTCGGTGTAGCTGCTGCAGACCATGTCGCAGCCCGTTTCCGCGGCTGCCGCCATCATCTCCTCGTAGTAGGCCGGGCGGACCCGGTCGTCTGCGTCCACGAAGCCGATGAATTCGCCGCTGGCCTGCAGGACTCCGGCGCGTCTTGCCTGCGCCGTTCCCTGGTTTTGCTGCGTGATGACGCGAAGGACCATCTCGGGGTGATTCCGGGCGAAATCGCGCAAAAGCAGGGCGGTGCCGTCCGTGCTCCCGTCGTTCACGATGATGAGCTCAAGATCACGGTACGTCTGCGCAGCAATGCTCTCCAGGCATTCTGTGATCAGCGGCTCTCCATTATATACTACCACGATAACGCTGAGTTTCACACCCTCTTCTCCCGCCCAAAAGCACCCCTGGGTACAGGAGTGCTTCTGTTCATACTTCTCGTCCTTTTCGGTTGTTCATTGCCTCCGCCGCAAGCTCACGGATCACTGACGGCTCTGTCTTCTGATCACCGTTACGATGATGCCGGAAGTGAGCAGGAACAGGAACAGCCAGAGGACGATGTTGGTGTCATCGCCGGTGGACGTGCCATTGCCCCTGTGTGCCGTGCTGGTTGTCGCCTTGGTGGTCGTCTCCGAACTTGCAGGCGTAGTGACATCCTCGGTCGTTGTAGTCGGCTCCGTCGTCGT
>CACXCQ010000235.1 GCA_902766185.1 uncultured Eubacteriales bacterium | reverse complement strand
CGGTGTCCTGATCGCTCGCTTCGCCACTCGCCTGCTGCGGGGCTGCCGACTCGCCGTCAGCGTGGATCTCCTCCATCACTCTCGTGTATAAGGCTTTCGCCTCCTGGTAGTTTGTGTTGATCGATGCGCTGATGCTACCCGCCAGGGACATCCCGACAAAAACGGCCAGAATAATGTAGATGGTTTTCTTCTTCTTGCGTCGTCTGCCCACAGCGATGGCCGACCGCCCGATGTATATCCGCAGCAGCAGGTCCAGCATAAGCACAAAAAGGATCATGCCCAGCACCACTCCGTTCATCAGGACCTTTAAGTCTCCCAATGCCTGAACTTCCTCCGTAGGCATGATACTCACGATATCCAGAGGCTGGACAATAAAATAGAGCGCGGCCTTGATGACACTCCAAAGCCCGAAGGCAATCACTCCAATGCCGCTGATCGTCAGGATGTTCTCATATTTTCTCAGTTTTACGGAATCGTCCTGCATGAATTCACTCCCGAAAGTGCTGGTGTTGCCTCAAATATACTCCCCGCTTCGGTACTGCGTCAAGTGTCCTGCGTCAAGGGTCATGCTTCAAGAGCCACGCGTCAAGAGCCACGCATCGGCAGCGGCACCAGCGGGTCAGGTCCAAGGCCTTATTCCGGCCAGATGAAGTTGGCATTCCCCGCCTCTCCGCCGTCGATCAGCAGATTCTGTCCGGTCATGAACCGGTTGGTCACGCCCACGAAGTAGATCCACTCGGCGATCTCCTCCGGTTCCGCCCATCGCTTCAGGGGCGTCAGCTCCATGATCTGTGCCCAGAGTTTTTCGTCCTCCATCACGCACCGGTTCAGCTCCGTCGTCACTCCGCCGGGGTCGATGCTATTGCAGGTGGCCCGGGGCGCCAGCCGCAGCGCCACGTTCTTCGTATATGTCATGAGCCCGCCTTTGCTGGCCGCGTACTCCGGAAATTCCGACCCGGTGTGGGCGCTGGCCGACCCCACGTTCACCACCGACCTGATCCTGTCGTTTCCGATGGCGTACCGCTCCGTCACGTTTATGGCTCCCTTGAGGTTCACGTCGATATCCTCGCCGCTGTCCTGCACTCCCGCGCAGTTCACCAGCACCTCCGGCATCTCCTCCCGCCCAAAGGCAGGCAGGCTCTCCGGATCCCGCACGTCTCCCAGGAAATGCGTGTAGTGCTCATGCGCAAAAGCAGGCCCTTTCACGTCCAGGCCCCGGACATCATGTCCTCTGTCCGCGAAGTACTTCGCCGCCGCCGCACCGATGCCTCCGCTTGCTCCGGTTATCAAAACGATCATTGCTCTGTCCTTTCTGATCTCAGACACTCTCCGGGTCTGCCTCCGGGGCGTCCATGCCCCGGTACCTGATGTACTGCTGGCCCACCTGTTCCTTTTCCCAGTTCTGGCTGACCCGGTAGCCCATGGGACTGAACACGACTTCACACAGCAGTTCCATGAAGGCGCCGGTGATCGAGCAGAAGAGGACCTGGATCCAGCTCCACCCGAAGAAATGCACCGAAACGATGGTGGCAAAAACGAAATTGTCCACGAACTGGGCGATGCCGGTGGACGTAAAGGACCGCACCGCAAAGGCCTTGTATCCACCGAAGGTCAGCCTTTGGGAGATTCCGGAATTGATGATGGAATTGGTGATGGCCGCGCAGACCATGGCCGTGCTGCTGCCCAGCACCACGTACCAGCTTCCGCCGATGGTGGCGTTCAGCGCGTCGTTCACCGCCTGCTCTCCGGTGGTGTAATACTCGCCCCACATGCCCGGCGCCAGCGAAAGCAGCTTGAGCACCCCGCAGACCGCCAGGTTGATCGCCATGGCCAGAATGGAGACCTTCGCCGCCGCTTTTCCGCCGAAGCGCTTGCAGATCATATCCATGCACAGGAAACTGATCCAGCTCAGCGTAAACCCGCAGTCCAGAGCCAGATACTTCATCGAAATTAATTCTTTGTTCGCCATGAGGTTCATCATAATGACGCTTACGATGAACAACGAAAGAACAAGGCCGGGGATATTCCGCAAAAGGATGCGGTAATCCTCCAGCTCACGCTTGATAAGATTCATTGAATTGTTTCTCCTTTGGTTTTAGTATTTTACAAGCAGGATATCGGACCCGAACTGCTTGGCGGCCATTCTTCCGTGCCGCGCGGATATTATATCAGCATGGATTTGGCGTGTCAAACGCCAGCCCCTCCTGGCTGGCCGAAGACGTTTTCCCGCGTGAAATGCGACCAGCTTCGCTATACTATACGGCATTCTCTGCTCATGATCCAATCCAAGACCGACTTCTGTGAGCACATCACATTCTGCGAAACTTTTTTCGTCACGGTCCGGGCGCCCGACCCCTATGCCCCCAACCTCGTGTAGATTTGCTTTCGCCAGGTCCAAATCAACACGATTGCCACCCCTGAGAGTCAGGTTGACCCCTTCCGAATGCCTCCGCGTGTTGATCACGAGCCCGGAATCAGTCGATCAACACGAAAAATGAAATATCCGTGTTGATATCAGATTCCCGACCGGCAATCAACATTTTGCCCATCAAACTGGGGCGTATTCTTCCAAAAACAGGCCTGTGCCCAGTGAAAAAATGTTGATCGTCTGATTTCAAAATCAAATCTACACGACATGTCCGTACGGTTCTGGTGAAGTCGCGAATCACGAGGGCCGGATGCTCTCCCGCGGCGGTCTCCCCGGCGACCATGACCGACGAAGCTCCGTCCGGCACAGCGTCATGGGATCTGTTGCGCCCGGGAAGTGCCGAGTTTCAGGAATGTGTTCAGGCTGGCGGCCTGGACGCCGGCAAAGGCGATGCCCATGAGCACGCCCATCAGCCCATAGGTGGCCAGACCCAGAAGAAGCACGATGATGTTGATGGCGTACATGGCCCACGCTACCGGGATCTTTTCGTTCTTTCGGTGCAGAATCAGGGCGATGGTGTCCATGCCCACCGCCGTGGCGTTGTTCCGGATGCAGAGGAAGTAGCCGAAGCCCACGCCGATGGCGGCGAGGATCAGCTCAACAATGGTGCCGGCAGGTGGAATGACCGCAGCCACAGAGGTGCTGGTCGGGGCAGACAACTGGCCGAAACTGCCCAGCTGGCCCAGCCTTTGGATCAGGTCCAGCAGCTGGTCGGGCACGGCCAGGGTGAACAGATTGAATCCCCCCACTCCGCAGATGCAGCTGAAAATGCTGCCCATGAAGTTTTCCTTTCCCAGGAACAGCCCGCAGAGGGCCAGCAGGATCCCGGTGACGATGGCCACCCAGGCGTTCACCGGCAGGATCTGTGTCAGGGGAAGCCTGCTCAGAATCATGCTCATGCTGGTGACGCCGCCGTTGATGATTCCGTAGGGAACGGTGACCAGCACGTACATCAGATTCAAAAACAGGGCGCCGCAACCGATCAGAATATACCGGCGCAAGTCCTGTCCTGCCTTTGTATGTTTCTCTGTTCTGTCCTCAACGCTCATTGCTTCTCCCGTCCGCTGCTCCTGTCTGCCGCGCTACGAAAGTATTTTATCATATTTCCTCGTCCCATTTATTGACTTCCTTCCCAAAAAAATATATCATTTTCCAGTAGAGATTCTTTCGGCAATTCCTGCATTCAGAAGCAGAAATCCAATAATTACAAAACCTCTTCAATATTTGATTGATACGTTAGGAAGGAAAAATTCATGAAGTATTATCTGATCGATTATGAGAACGTCAATGCGGCAGGTCTGGATGGACTCGACGAGATCACTTCGGACAGCCGGGTCGTTCTGTTTTACACGAAAAATTCCAGCAAGATCGATCTGGGGCTCTTCAATCTGCTCCGGACCACTGCCGCCGAGCTGGCCATCATCGAGGTGCATCACGGCAAGCAGGCGCTGGACATTCAGCTGGCCTCCTATGTGGGCTTCCTGATCGGCACCGAACCGGCGGACACGGAGTACTACATCGTCAGCAAGGATAAGGGCTACCGGAACATCCAGGACTTCTGGAGCGATCGGCGCATCGTTCTTTGCACCAGCCTGCGGCCCGACAGCGAGGTCGTGGACGATCCGAAACCCGCCGGCAAGTCCGGTTCCAGAAGCAGCCGTTCCCGGTCTTCCGCAAAATCAGGCAAGTCCGAGGGCCGTTCCTCCAGAAGCTCTGCAAAGGCTGGCAAGTCCGATGCCAAATCCGATGCCAAGTCCGAGGCGAAATCCGACGTTAAGTCTGACGCCGCTCCCGAAAAGCCGGCGGAAAAGCAGGAACAGCATTCCGAAGAGAAGCACGCCGGCCACAAGGGAATCAAAACCAAGGCGGAGCAGAACAGCAAACGCGGAAAGCACGAGAGAACATCCCATGCGGAACCTTCCGTGAAGGACAGCGCCCCTGCCGATGCGCAGACCGCTGCGGAAGCGCCGGCGGATAAGGCTGCGGCGGACAAGGCGCCGGCAGCAGCTCAGCAGGAAGCTCCCATCATCGATGCCTTTGCCGAAGCAGCAGCCCTGGCTGCAGCCATGGCCGCAGCCAAGAAGGAAGGCAGAAGCGAAAGCAGTGCCGTGCTGGAGATGCCGGCTGCGAACAAGAAGGCCGATGAGCCCGAAGCTCCGGCGGCGGACGAGAAGGCTGCAGAGGCAGAAGCGCCGGCGGCGGATGCTGCGGATGCGAAGGCTGCCAAGCCCGCCAAGCGCGGCCGCAAGAAGAAGACTGCGGAGCCCAAGGCTGATAAGTCCGCGGAAGCAAAGGTCGAAGCCACAGATGTGAAGGCCGAAGAGACTGAAGCGCCAGCCGCTGACGCAGCGGATGAGAAGGCTTCCGGCAAGAAGACCACCGCGAAGAAGACCACCAAGAAGACTTCCACGAAGAAAACCGCGGAAAAGAAATCCGAGAAAAAGGCTGCGGAAAAGAAGACTGAGAAGAAAGCGGATAAGAAGGCCGACAAGAAGACTGAGAAGAAGTCCGCCGAGAAGAAAGCCGACAAGAAAGATGCCGGCGACAGCAAGGCGAAGACCTCCGAGATCCGCAACGAGGTGAACACGGAGATCCAGAAGATCCTCAGCAAGGAAGGCTTCTCCGGCGATGTGATCAACGCCACTGCATCCTTCGTTTCCAAGAACATCGGCAAGGATGGCTACAAGCAGCTGATTTACCGCGGGATCATCAAGGACAACGGACGCAAACAAGGGCTGGCCATCTACGGTCTGATCAAGAACGTGCTGTAAACGCCGTTTCCCGGCACCGTTTCAAGCAACGCCATTACATCGAACAGCAAAACTGCTGCCCCGGACGCCGGAACATCATTCCGGGATCCACACGCAGCAGTTTTTTATTTTAACAAAGATGTCGCAAATACCGCCCACTCCGGCGATATGCCTCAGACCTCCTCGTAGCGACAGCTGGGAATTGCGGGGTCGAAACCGCAGATGCT
>CACXCQ010000234.1 GCA_902766185.1 uncultured Eubacteriales bacterium | reverse complement strand
GGGCGTGGTCGGGGACTTCTGTCCGCCGGTCATGCCGTAGATGTAGTTGTTGACCATGACCACCGTCAGGTCGATGTTTCTGGCCGCAGCGTGCACCAGATGGTTGCCGCCGATGGCCATGCAGTCTCCGTCTCCGGTGAAGACTACGATGTGCTTGTCCGGCCGGGCCAGCTTCAGGCCTTCCGCGAAAGCGATGGCTCTGCCGTGCATGGTGTGGATCACGTCCAGCTTAAAGTAGCAGGGGATCCATGAGGAACAGCCGATGCCGCTGACACAGGCCACGTCCTCTTTTATGTCCAGCCTTTCGAAGGCTTCGATGGCAGCGTACTGAATGATGCCGTTGCCGCAGCCCGGGCAGAACAGCGTGGGCAGGGATTCCGTCTTGATGTATTTCTCGTAGAGTCTATTCATTGACGCCCACCTCCTCCAGGATGCGGTCCAGAAGTTCCTTCGGCGTATGGATGTTGCCGCCGAGCTTCGGCATGGAGATGACCTTCTTGTCCGGCAGCGCCCGCTCGATCTCCCGGCAGTACTTGCCCATGTTCATCTCGGGAACGATGACCGTGTGAACGTTTTCTGTTGCCTGCCGCAGCTGCTCCTCCGGGAAGGGCCATACGGTGTTGATCTTCACTAGCCCCACCTTCAGGTGGCTGTAGTCTGTGCGCATAGTCTGTCTGACACCGCGCTTCACCAGGTCCTTCACCACCCGGAACTTGGGCAGGATGCGGTCATCCTTGATGCCTCTGGCCTTTTTGACGGCGTTGATGCCGGGCCGGGCTACGGAGCCCCAGGCCACGATGGCGACGTCCGAATCCTCCATGCAGTAGGTCTGCACGTCCGCGATCATGTCCACGTGATCATCGATCTTCTTCGTGATCTGCTGGATGAACTCGCCGCTGCGGTCAGCCATGTGTCCGATCCTGCGGCCCTGCTCATCGTGGAGCTGACCTTCTACCGTCGAGTTGGCTCCCTTGAAGAAGTCCGCCGACGGGGATACGCCGTATTTCTTCTTCGGTGTATTTACCCTTCTCTCACCGCTGTGGATGGTGATCTTCTCACGCATGTGGCCCACCACTTCATCCGCAAGCAGGATGACCGGCGTGCGGAACTGCTCCGCCAGATCAAAGGCGCGAACGGTGAAGTCATACATTTCCTGTACGGAAGATGGCGCCAGAACGATGATTCCGTAATCACCATGGCTGCCGTAACGAGTCTGGTAAATGTCCTGCTGGGAAGAAAGGGTCGGCTGCCCTGTTGACGGGCCGCCCCGCTGAACATTGACGATGACCACCGGCGTTTCGGTAACCGCCGCGAATCCGATGGCCTCCTGCATCAGCGTGTATCCAGGTCCTGATGTGGCGGTCATTGCTTTGCTGCCGCCCCAGCGCGCGCCGATGATGGCGCATGCGGATCCGATCTCATCCTCCATCTGGATGAACGCGCCGCCGGCCTTCTGCATTTCACCGGACAGCAGCTCGATGATCTCGGTCGAGGGTGTAATGGGATATCCTGCAAAGAACCTGCAGCCGGCGTACACCGCGCCCTTCGCACAGGCCTCATTTCCCTGCAGAACTACCTGATTTTTTGATTGAGAATTGCCTTCCATGAGTGCCTTTCCGGGGGTCTTTCTTCATCCCCTTTGTTGAAACCATCCTAACATTGTATACCATGTTCATCAAGGAAAAAGTCTTGAAAAATCAATGTTTTCGTTGTTCTAATTTGGGGCTTTGTATTTTTGTATACGATTTTAGCGGGGTAAAACGGCACAGTTTTAACCCGCGATCGCAGTCCTTATTCCTCGCTTCCAGTGCCACCGTCACCGCCACCTTCCGGCGGGTTCTCCAGCGAACTGTCATCCGCGCCCTCCGGCGGATCCTCCGGTGGTTCCTCGGCCGCACCGTCAGTTCCACCCTCCTGTGCACCGTCAGTTCCACCCTCCTGTGTACTGTCAGTTCCGTTTTCCGGCGGGCTTACCTCCTCGATCAACGCGATGGACATGACGCCGTCAGCATCCACAAAAATGTTCGCCTTCAGGCTCCTCTCTTCTGTGGTCAGAGAAGGCGGCGATTTGTAGACATTGTCCGGCGTGACCATGGGGAAATCCTCCACGCTGGTGTTCCTGGTCCGGAAGGCATTGCCGGCGTATCTTACGAATCCCGGATAGGAGGAGTCGAAGAACGGGTCTTCACTGGGATCGATGGTTCCGGTGGACTTGCCGTTGTAGACTCCCTTTACCAGAGACCGCACCCTGTAGTGAAACTTTCCCGTGGCGATCAGCCGGTTCAGGATGGGCACGTTGTTGGCGTAAAGCACGCCGGTATCCCGCACCGCGACTTGATAGTTGCCCTCATCGTCCAGCAGCACGTGGCCCTTGGCGTTGGCCTTGACCCAGGTGAGCCCATAGAAAAGGATGTCGTCCGGCGAAATGCCGCTGGCCTCCACGCAGCGGGTCAGCTCCGCAGCGTCCTCCGCGGATCCCACGACGGAGAGACCGTAATCCGGATGATCCTGCCGCAGCTCCTTCATCTCGATCAGCACCTTCAGGTCGTGCTCCTTGCAGGCCCGCAGCATCTCCTCCAGCGTCACCACGGTGCCCAGCTTTTTCGAGGATCTGATCTTCTCCAGACTCTTCTTGCAGATCAGACCGGAGACTCCGTGAGTCCTCTTGAAGTTGTTGTCGTGATTCACCACGAAGGCGCCGTCACTGGTTCTCCAGACGTCGATCTCCACACCGAAGGCGCCGGCCTGCTTCGCTACTTCCAGAGGATCCGTCACCTCGGTCTCGCCCACGTAATTGCCCGGGCTGTACAGCCTTTGCTCGTTGTTGGCGTAAGGCAGCACCCGGTGGGCGAACCATGTGTAGGATGTGATCTTCACCCGGCGGGTCCAGTCCTTGCCGATGATCTGGACCGTGTCGCCGTACTTCACGCTCCCCGACGGGTTCAGGACGTATCCCCGGGCCCGGTAGAGGGTGCCGTCCAGGGTTCCGCTGGGGTTCGTGCCGCTGATCCTGCAGGTCACCGGCTCATCCCGGTGCTCCGCTGGGATCGCCTCCCGCACATCGTAGGAGTTCAGCGTGTTGTTCTCGAGTCCGTTGATCTGGATCCCGGCGGAGGTGTCCTTCAGCACCTGCAGCTCCGGTCCCTCTGCGCTGAAATACCGGTCTCCGTTCCACTTGTCGGTGATCATGGCCCCGCTGGTCTCGTCGAACCAGTAGGTCTTATCGCCGATCTGCTGGATCCCCGTAAGCATCACGCCCTGGCGGAAATAGTAGGTGTTTTCGCCGATGGTCTGCCAGCCGTCATCTGGCACGGGCCGTTCCGCGGCTTCCGTGCGCGCCCGCCAGACCTTGGAGATCTTCCCGTACTTCTTGCCGTTCTTCGCCTGCACCGCAAAACCGTAGCTGGTGTCGTAGATCCCGGTGTATTTGAACTTCCTGGCCTTCGTCGTCTTCACCAGCCGGAACGGATTCTTCTGCCGGTACACCCGGTACTTCTTTCCCTTCACCTTCAGCTTGTACTTCAGCGGATTCGCGTATTTCGCCTTGTTCTTCCCGTTTTTCTTCACGCTCTTCCAGTAGGCCCACCGGTTCTCGCCGGTCTGGACATAGACCCGGTAGGCTTTCGCTCCCTTCGCCTTCTTCCACTTGACGGTCACGGCGTTCTTCTCCACCTGAACGCTGGAGATCGCCGCCTTACCCGGCGCTTTCTCCGCCCCATATGCAAAGGCAGGTCCGGCGCAGAAGATATCGCCGGCCAGCAAAAACGCAAACAGGAGCGCTGCGCAGAACACAATGCTCCTGTGATCTCTTCGTTGATCTCTGTTTCGGGACAATGATCTGTATCTCATCTCTGCCTCCCGTTGCCGGGTTCTTCCTTCACGGCATCCAGCTCTTCATCGTACGTCTTGAAGTTGCCTCCAGATGATCCCGGATGGCTTTTACCGACGCCTCCTCATCCCCGGCCGCGATGGCCTGGAAAAGGGTCTCATGCTCCTGGTAGATCTGCTCGAGATCCTCATTCCGCTTCAGCGTCTCCTTGCGGGCCATGGTCACGTATTCCTGATAGGTCCGCATGGTACGAACGATAAAACGGCTGCCGGTCTTGCGGTAGAGCATCCAGTGGAACTCATGGTTTGCCTGAACGATCTTCTCGTAATCCTTCTGCTCCGTGAAGCAGCGCATACGGTCGAGCTGCTGCTGCAGTTCCTCCAAAGTGGCCTCATCCATATTCCGGACCACCCTCCGGATAGCCAGCTCCTCCACCGCGCAGCGTACTTCATAGATGTCCTGAAGATCATCCATGCTAAAACCCCTGGCGAAACAGCCTTTGTTGGGGATGTACTCCACCAGCTGCTCCTTCTCCAGTTCACGGAACGCGTCCCGGATGGGGGTACGGCTCACCTTCAGCTCCGCGGCGATCTTGCTCTCAGTCAGTTTTTCGCCGATCTCATATTCTCCCTGCAGGATCCTGTTGCGCAGGACCTCTGTGACTTCCTCTGCCAGGGATTTGATGCCGTTCAGTTCTTTCTGCTGCATAGCCACTCCTTCCCAGTCTCCTCAATATCCATCGGAACCACCAATTCCGGTAGATATCCCGGCCGGCACCGCCGGCCGGGGCTGCCGCTAACGATACAACAGACGATCGCTGCTCTGATCCTCTCAGTACTTCCCGTTACAGCAAGTGATTCTCGATGACCTGTACATCCGGCTGGAAATCTTCGATCTGCAGATAGTATTCCGCGGTATCGAAGAAAGCCTGCATCGGCGCAAGACCGATGATCTCCGTGCCGATCACCGGCACGCCGTATCTGGCTGCTTCCGCCCGGACCAGCTCGGTGACTCTGTACAGCGGGGTCACCGTAAAGTCGGTCATGTTGATGGATACCTGAGCGATGTTTCTGTCTTCCAGCATAACGCCCATAGCCTTGACGCACTTCAGGCCGCCGCTGGACTCTCTGATGATCTTGCCGATCTTCGTGGCGATCTCCAGATCCGACGTGCCCAGGTTGATGTTGAAGGCGATGAGCGGCGGACGGGCGCCGACGGCGACCGTTCCTCCCGTGGGATGGATCCTCTGTCCGCCGAAGTCCGGGATCCAGTCAGCATCCTTCACCTTCTCCGCCATGCCCTCGAACTGGCCCTTTCTGATCTTGGCCAGGTTCTGGCGATGGGGAGCGGAAGCGGACTTCTCATAAAGGAATACGGGCAGATCCGCTTCTTCAGCGATGCGCTTTCCTACCCGGTGAGCCAGCTCGTCGCACTCTTCCATGGTCGCTTCCTTGATGGGGATAAACGGCATTACGTCCACGCAGCCCATTCTGGGGTGCGCGCCCTCGTGCTTCGTCAGGTCGATGAGCTCCACCGCCTTCTTCGCCAGTTTGACGCTGGCCTCCTCGCAGCCCTCCAGGCTTCCCATGTACGTAATGACTGTTCTGTTATGGTCCTCATCAGACGAGTAGTTCAGCAGCGTGCATCCGGGTGTGTTCCTGATCTGGTCTACACATGCCTCGATGACTTCCTTGTTTCTTCCCTCGCTGATATTGGGTACGCTCTCAATGATTTTTGCCATGTTTCTTCCTCCTCAATAAACAGTGACACCGCTTTACAGTTCTTCTTCGATCTCGCCGTAGATCCTCTCGGCGATCTTCTCACCCTCGGCGAGCCAGGCTTTGCCCTGCTCCGCGTATTCCGCCGCCAGAGCCTCGTCCTTCACGCCGGGCAGATTGATCTTCACGTTGAGCCATGCTCCCCGCATGCAGGTCATCAGGTTCAGCACGCCAACGCCGTAGTCGCTGTCGCAGTTCCTGTTGTAGTGTCCCTGCAGCCTTTCCGCCAGCGCCAGACCCTCGTGGGCCATCTCCATCACGTGGTACGGAACCTTCGTCGCCTCCAGCGTGCCGTCCGCGATAGCCTGCTTTCTGGCCGCCTTCTCCTCATCGGTGCCCTTGGGCATCTTAAAGGCGGAAGCTACCAGGTTGAACGCCTCGGTGTCATCGTCGATGGCCTTGGCGAATCCTTCGTACAGAGCGCCTGCCTTCTCCCGGATCTCCGCGCAAAGGCTGTGCTCCTCGGCGTATTTCTCCTTGGATGTGGTGAGGTCGCACACCATGGCCATGAGGGCCGCACCCTGCGCTCCCGCCAGCGCGCTGACAGATCCGCCGCCGGGTGCCGGCGCGTCGGAAAGCAGGATATCCAGATATTCGTTCAGTTTCAGTTCGATCAGTTTCATTTAGTTCATTTCCTCCGTTGTGTTCCGGCCGCGAATGCGCCGGGTCGGTTTGCTTGCGCTTCCTACTTGACCATCTGGCCTTTCTTCATGACGTGCTTCGCCAGGTTCGAACCGAAGCGGTAGCAGATCATCTCGAAGTCCGGCGCGTTCCAGATCACCAGGTCCGCCTGCTTGCCCGGCTCCAGGGTTCCCAGAAGGTCGCCCCTGCCACAGGCACAGGCGGGGTTGATGGTCACAGCGGTCAGCACTTCCTCCGGCGTCATCTTGTACTTCAGGCATCCCAGGTTTACTGCGAACTGCAGGTTCAGGGACGGGCAGGAGCCCGGGTTGAAGTCACTGGCAATGGATACCGGGATGCACTTTTCGATCATGCGCTTTGCCGGCGCGAAGGTCTTGCCCAGATAGAAGGACGTGGCCGGCAGAAGCATGGCCGTCGTCCCGCCCTCCGCCATGGAGTCCATGCCGTCCTCCTCGATGGCGATGAGGTGCTCTGCGGAGGCTGCCTTCAACTCTCCGGCCAGCTGGGATCCGCCGATGGCTTCGATCTCGTCGGCATGGATCTTCAGCCCAAAGCCCAGCTCTGCCGCCTTTTCCAAGTACCGGCGGCTCTGCTCGGCGTTAAAGACGGAGTCTTCACAGAAGATGTCCGCGAACTCCGCCAGGCCCTGGTTCTTCACTTCGGGCATCAGCTCCTCGCAGCACATCTCGATGTACTCGTCTCCCCGGCCTTCGTATTCCGGTGGGATGGCGTGGGCGCCCATGAAGGTGGGAACCACATCCATGGGATGCTCCTGCCCCAGCCTTCTGATGACCCGCAGCATCTTCAGCTCGTTCTCCGGGTCCAGGCCGTAACCGCTCTTGGCTTCGCAGGAGGTGATGCCCATGTCCAGCATCTCATCCAGAAATGCGCTCGCCTTCTCGAAGAGCTCATCTTCTGTGGCTTCCCGGGTCTTGCGCACGGTGTCCAGAATGCCGCCGCCTGCCCGCAGGATGTCCAGATAGTCCGCTCCTGCCAGCTTCATGGCGATCTCATGCTGGCGGTAACCGCCGAAGATCAGGTGGGTGTGCCCGTCAAAGAGGCCCGGCGTCACCAGGTTGCCTTCCGCGTCGATGATCTCGTCGAATTCCGACTCGTCCGGCATCAGGCTTCCAAAAGCGTTTACCGGCTTGCCCTCTGTGGTGATCGCTTTGATGATGCCGTCTTCGATGGCGATGGCCGCGTCAGCATATTTCTCGTTTACCCCCTGTTTGCTGCCTTTGTGGCTGTAGCTGCCTGTGGGGGTCTGCAGACAGCCAATGTTCTTGATCAGGGTTTTCATCTCGATCCTCTTCCATGTATCGGATGTCGGCGGGCCGCAGTCCGGGAGATCCCGTCTGCGCCCCCGCCAGCCTTTGCATTATCTTATTTCACGTATTCGTCCACGATCTTGTCCACCAGGTCATCCGCCGCAACGTACGGAATGGTGATGTGGCCCTTGCCCTCGTAGTTCGCGTTGTAGGCCACGGATGTGGAGACGGCGTTCTCGTTTCTCGCCCAGTTTCTTCTGGCTACGCCGCCCATGACGTCCCACATCATCGCGGAGTGCAGGATCTTGTCCACGCGCTCGCTTCCGTCCAAAAGCAGGCCAAAGCCGCCGTTGATGGCTTTGCCGATGCCTACGCCGCCGCCGTTATGCAGCGCGCACAGGCTCATGCCTCTGGCTGCGTTTCCGGCGAAGCACTGGACCGCCATATCCGCCATGACGTTGGAGCCGTCCTTGATGTTGGAGGTCTCTCTGAAGGGGGAGTCCGTTCCGGAAACGTCGTGGTGGTCTCTTCCCATCATGACCGGGCCGATCTTGCCCTCTCTGACCAGCTTGGTGAAGGCCAGGCCGAT
>CACXCQ010000233.1 GCA_902766185.1 uncultured Eubacteriales bacterium | reverse complement strand
TTTTTCATCGCTCCTCCCCGCTGTCTTTGCGGTACATCCTGTGGACCACCCATGCGCTGAGTATCCCGCATACCAGTTTGGAAACGATGAAGAGCGTTACCGCGAAGCCCGATGCCACGCTGGAAACGAAGGCCAGCGATCCGCCGATGACGAAGGAACCGCTGACGCTGAACGCCGTCACCATCTGTTTCCCCTTGGGATCCATCTCCCTGAACAGGGGGATCACCGCCAGAGAAGTGGCGCAGGTCATCAGCAGGGACACCGCCGCCACCTCATTGATGCCCAGCCTTTGGGCGATCTTCGAGACCTGCCCTCCGAAGACCTTCAGGATAAGCTCCGACATCACCAGAGCTCCGCCGATGATGATGGACGCCTTGAGCACGACGGTCACGGCCTCTTCTATGGAATCCAGGCTGGCATAGGCCATGGACGGCAAAAACAGCCCGATGGCCGCCACCGCGAAGAGCAGATAGTACAGCCACTGCACGCCCTGCCCGAACCAGGAAAAGACCCTTGCCGTCGCCTCCGGCGCCTTCCACAGAAACACCGCCAGAAGCAGACAGAGGACCAGGATCGGAATGAACTGCTTCAGAAACAGAATGACTGGCATCCGGAGGATCGCCTGTGCCGCCAGAAGGCCCGCCGGCACCAGAATGAACCCCACGATGAATCCCTTGAACATGGGGGGACGATCCTGCGGGGAGATCCCGGCCATGAAAATCGGGAGCTGAAACGTTGTTGCCTGCCCCAGAAGTGTGGCCAGCACCACGCCGTTGATCAGCACCAGTTCCGGACTCGCCGCAACCTCTCGCGAGATGAAATAGCCGCCCAGATCCGGGGCCAGGATCGCGCCCACCACCATGGACGGATCGAAGAAAAAGTGCCCGCTCGCCTGCAGGATGACATCGATATGCCGATGGATGAACTCCACCCCCACGGAGCAGATGCTGACCACGGGGATCACCATCACCGCCATGGTCTCCAGGCCCTTGTCGAAATGCTCCGACAGGCCCCATCGTCCGCCTGCCGCCTTGTCGACAAAGCCCGCGGCTGCGAATATTAACATGATGCCAACGAATATGTTCATCGTCAGATTGTCCTACTTCACCCTTCTTGCGTAATCCAGGCTGATCCAGTATCCGTTGGCCTTCACCTTGCCCCAAGTACCGCTGATCTTGGAGATATCATAGGTTCCCGGCGCGATCTTGCCCTTGATGCTGTAAGATGTTCCCGGGCCAGTGCGCAGATTCAGGTACTTCGTGGACACCTTGACCCGGTATCCCTTGGTGACCTTCGTATACTTCAGCATGACCCAGTTCTTCGTTCCTTTGATCTTGCCCCAGCCATTCTTCACCTTGTGGATGGTCAGGGTCTTGCCGCGGTCCGCCCGGTCGGCGATGTCGTAGCTTAAGCCCGGACCGGTGCGGATATTCACGCCGCTGGCTAAAGTGACCTTGACCTTGAAGGGCGTAGTCACCCGCTTCCACACCGCGTGGAGCGTCACTGCCTTGTCCGTTTTGTAGACGCCGCCCGGCTTGTAATCCACCTGGGAGGAACCGGCTTTCTTCGCCCAGCCGAGGAATTCGCAGTCGCTTCTGGTAGGCTTTTTCTTCGACAGGGTAAGGTCCTTGCCGATGGTCTTGTCCTGTGCCTTGGGGGCGCCTACCCCTCCGTTGGCGTCGTACTTCACCGCGAGCCCCTTCTTCTTCCAGTTGGGGGATACGTAGATCGTGCCGTCCACCTGAGTCCTGATCTTCAGCTTTCCACCGGACTTGACGTTCACCTTGGCGTAGTCTGACGGGATGGAGCCCTTCTGGTACCAGCCCTCCTTCTTGTCGGTGTCCTTATCCCTGGCGAGATAGATCAGCTGGCCGTTCTCGTTCTCGCGGTAGACCTGCCAGGAGGAGTATTTGTATCCCTTGCGGGTAAACTTCTTCGTGGACAGAGTCAGGCTCTTGCCGAAGGTCCCCTTGGTGGGCGCGATGATGGAATCCTCCTCATCGTTGTCGGTCTCATCCAGCCCGTCGCGGTACTTCAGCGTATAGTCCACCGCATCGCTTCCGTTGTCCGAATTGTACTTCGGCGAGGCGTAACCCAGGATGTAACGGTTATCCAGGTCATAGGTGGCCTTGACCACCTTGTCGTGCTTGTTCCCCTCGATGGTGTAGACCACTTTCTCCCCGTTCTCCGTTCCGGTGCCGGAGACCATGCCGATATGGTCCGCCCAGTCCCTGACGCTCCAGGAGAAATAGATCAGGTCTCCCTTCTTCGGGGTATAGTTGCCGCCCCACTGCTTGGACTTATGGTAGACCTTCTGCTTCTTTGCCCAGGAGCGGTCCGCGTTGCCCTGTCTGGGCAGAACGGATTTCGAAACGCCTGCCTTGGCGGCGCACCAGCTGACGAACATGGCGCACCAGGGGCTGTAGTTCATTCCGAACCAGTTGCCGAAATACGTGTTGTTGTTCCGGCCCTCCGCGTAGCCGATCTGGGTCTTGGCGAATCCCACGATATCCTTCTGCTGGTCTCCTGTCGGCGTATAGTTGATGGTCTTCAGCTTCGGATAACTGGCCGCATGAGCAGTCGACGGCTCCCCGGTCAGAAGCCGGTCAGCCGTTCCCGAAAACGTAAGGGTAAGCGCCATACAGACCGTCAGTATCCACGCTGTTGCTTTTTTCATTCTCTCTTCTCCCTGTTTCCTGTTCAATACCTCGCTTCAGTATAACACAAAAGCAGGCATTTTACATGAATTCCAGCCGGACATTTCTCAGCAGTTCGTTCCGCACCGTCCTCACCTGCCCGCCGTCGAAGACGATGACGCGGTAGAGCAGCACCCGCATGCGCTCTCCTGCCTGAACAGGCCGGCGCTCAAGGGACCTGCGGCAGACCAGTTTCACCCCGTTCACTTCGATGGTCAGCTCAACGCTGTCCCCCCGGAAGCGGACATCCTCCACTGTCCCCTCGTCGGACACAGAGATGAGATCGTGAAATTTCGGGTTGTCTACCCGGAAGGT
>CACXCQ010000232.1 GCA_902766185.1 uncultured Eubacteriales bacterium | reverse complement strand
GAGAAGCTCAGGAAGATAAGAGAAGAGCGGGGACTGGATTACGTGATCGAGATCGACGGAGGGGTGAACCCGGACAACATCGGCCGGGTCAGCGCCGCCGGAACGGATATCATCGTCGCGGGTTCGGCCGTCTTCAAGGCGGAGGATATTCCGCAGAGAGTGCGGGAACTGATCCGCAGAGCAGAGGAACCACTGGAGGTTTGAGATGAGAATATTGCTGGACGGAATGGGCGGAGACTACGCGCCCAAGGAGATCGTGAAGGGTGCGGTCCAGGCCGCGGAGCTGATCGACGAGGAGATCGTGATCATCGGACAGGAAGACGCGATCCGCAAGGAACTGAAGAAAAACAAATATAAGGGAGAGCAGATCTCCGTGGTCAACGCCGACGAGGAGATCACCATGCACGACAGCCCGGTGAAGGCCATCCGCGAAAAGAAGAACTCTTCTCTGGTCGTGGGGCTTACCATGCTGAAGGAAGGAGAGGGAGACCTCTTCGTATCCGCCGGCAACACCGGAGCTTTAGTTGTGGGAGCGCGGCTGATCCTGGGCCGGATCAGGGGCATCGACCGCCCCGCTCTGGCCAGCATCTATCCGGACATGGAGACCATGCAGCCGTGTCTGCTGGTGGATGCGGGAGCAAGCGCGGAATCCAAGGCCCAGAACCTGCTGGAGTACGGCCTGATGGGCAGCATCTTCATCGAGAAGGTGTGGGACCGGGAGAACCCCCGGGTAGGACTGGTGAACCTGGGCGCTGAGGAGACCAAGGGCACCAGCGTCACCAAGGACGCCTACCAGAGACTGGCCGCCTCTCCGCTGAACTTCGTGGGTAATGTGGAAGCCCGGGATATCCCCAAGGGCGCATGCGACGTCATCGTGTGCGACGGATTCGTGGGTAACGTGGTCCTGAAGCTGACGGAAGGTGTGTCCCTCACCATCTTCAAGCTGGTGAAGAACGCGCTGATGGAGACGCTGAAGAGCAAGATCGGCGGACTGTTCATCAAGAGCCAGCTGATGAAACTGAAGAATGACTTCGACTATGAGGAGTACGGCGGAGCGCCGGTGCTCGGGGTGAACGCCCCGGTGATGAAGATGCACGGCTCCTCCACAGCTACAGCGGTGAAGAACGCCATCATCCGGGGGATCCCCTACGCCCGGGAGAACGTGGTGGAGATCATCCGCGATGAGATGCTCGAGCTGAGCGTCATTGAAGAAGAATAACAGGGAATGGGGAGAAGGTCGCAATAACGTGTCGACAGAAGAGAGAACAGATGTCACAATGCTCCAGAGGGAGCTTGGATACGCGTTTCAGGATCCCCGGCTGCTCCGGACAGCTCTGACCCACAGCTCCTACAGCAGAGAGAAAGGAGAGGGACTGCAGAGCAACGAGAGGCTGGAGTTTCTGGGGGATGCTTTTTTTGACGCCATCATCGGAGAGGAGCTGTACAGGCTTTTCCCGGAGAAGGAAGAGGGATGGCTTTCCCGGATCCGGGCCACCATCGTCTGCGAGAAATCTCTTGCCCAGGCTGCCCGGCAGCTCAAGCTTGGCGAGTACCTTATGCTCGGCCGGGGAGAGGAGAAGACCGGCGGGCGCCAGCGGGAGTCCATCCTGGCGGACGCCATGGAGGCCATGATGGGCGCGGTGTATCTGGACGGAGGCTTTGGGGCGGTCCGGGACACGGTGCTCCGGCTGTTCCGCAGCGTGATCGACGACACGAAACGGGGGATATTCATCGTCCACGATTACAAGACCCATCTGCAGGAGAGGCTGCAGGCGAGGGGGATCACCTCCATCCGCTACGACATGCTGGGGGAGGAGGGTCCGGATCACAGCAAGACCTTCACCATAGGTCTGTACGTTGAGGACAGACTCGTGAGCCGGGGAACCGGCAGGACAAAAAAACAGGCAGAGCAGATGGCGGCGCGCAGAGCTCTGGAAGAGGATTGGAATGAACTTTAAAAAGCTGGAAATGCACGGGTTCAAATCGGTTGTGGAGCCCGTTACTATAGAATTCAACGAAGGTATTACAGGTATCGTAGGCCCCAACGGCAGCGGCAAGAGCAACATCAGTGACGCTATCCGCTGGGTGCTTGGGGAGCAGAGCCCGAAGATGCTCCGGTGCAGCAAGATGGACGAAGTCATCTTCGCCGGAACCGACACCAGAAAGTCCAGAGGAATGGCGGAGGTCACTCTGGTCATCGGCAATGAGGACGGCAGTCTGCCCATCGATTACCAGGAAGTGGCCATCACCCGGCGGATGTTCCGCTCAGGTGAGAGCGAATATCACATCAACGGAAATCAGTGCAGACTGAAGGACGTCCGTGATCTGATCATGGATACGGGCATCGGTGTGGACGGCTATTCCCTCATCGGACAGGGCAAGATCGCGGACATCATCAGCAACAAGACGGAGGACCGCCGGGAGATCTTCGAGGAAGCGGCAGGCATCGTGGCCTACCGGACGAGGAAGGCCCAGGCGGAGAGAAAGCTGGCCTCCACCACGGTGAACATGGACCGGGTGAAGGACATCATCGGGGAGATCGAAGGCCGCATCGACGGCCTCAGAGAGGACAGCATCAAGGCCAAGGAGTATCTGCAGCTTCGCCAGCGCTACCGGGAGCTGGAGATCAACATCATCCTGAAGAACATCGAGAACCTGGAGCTGAAGAACGAGTACGCCAAGGACGATCTGGCCGAGTTGCAGCTTTCCCTGGAGAGCCTCAAAGAAGAGAAGACCGGCATCGAGCAGGAGACCGGTGAACTGACGGAGCAGCGGGATTCCCTGGAGAAGATCGAGGAAGAGACCCGCAGCAAGCTCCTGCAGGCCATCGACCAGCTGAACGCCGTGGTAAACAAGAGCGAGGTGGACAGCGAGCGGCTGACGGCCATCGAGGGCAACCAGAACCGGCTGACGGAGGAGATCGCCGCTCTGGAGGAACGCCGCAGCAGAGAAGAGGAGAACCGCAAGGCAGTCGTCCAGCAAAAGCAGGAAGTGGACGAAGACGCAAAGGCTGCCCGGGCTGAGCTGGACCGCCAGGTCATCGTATACAACGAGAAGGCTGCCGAGATGGCCAGCCTTTCCGCGAAAACGGACGAGGCGAGGGACGAGCTGTTCCGCCTGTCCGGGGAGATCACCCGCGCCCGTTCGGAGATCAGCAGCATGGAGATGCTGGGCGAGACACTGACGAAGCGGAGACAGACCCTGCAGCAGGAGCAGGAGAGCGGGAGCACCGAGAGCCGCAGAAACCAGGACGAGCTGGACAGCGCCATCAAGGCAAGAGAAGAGGAAGCCGCCGCGCTGGAGAAAAAACAGCAGCGCCAGAAGGAGCTGAAGGACACCCTTCAGGAGAACCGGAAAAAGGAGAGCGAGCTCACACGCCAGCTGCAGCAGACCCGCCTGAGCCTGGGGCAGCTGACCGCGCGGCAGAAGACCATCGAGGAGATGGAGAACAATTACGAGGGCTATAACGGAGCCGTCAGGTTCGTGATGAGGTCGGGCCTGAAGGGGATCCGCGGCGTCGTCGCGGACCTCATCAGCGTGCCGAAGGGCTATGAGACCGCCATCGAGACAGCCTTTGGGGCAAGCCTGCAGAACATCGTCTGCGAGGACGATTACAGCGCCAGAGAGGCGATCCGCGCGCTGAAGCGGGAGAAGGCTGGACGGATGACCTTCCTGCCCATCGCTTCCATCAGAAGCAACCGCCGCAGGGACGAAAGCCTGCGCAGCGAGGCGGGATTCATCGGCTTCGGCCCGGACTGCATCGAGTTCGATGAGGAATACGAAGAGATCATGGACTATCTGCTGGGTCGGGTGGTCCTGGTGGATCATATCGACAATGCCCTGCGCCTGTCGAAGAAGAGCAGGGGCATCCAGGTGGTGACGCTGGAGGGTGAGATCATCAACTCCGCGGGAGCCATCACCGGCGGAAGATACCGCCACAAAACAGCGGACATTCTCCAGCGCAAAGCGGAGATCAGAGCTTTGCAGGAGCAGATCCGGGAGAAGAGCGATTCCGAGAAGAAGATGAAGGCTGACCTGGACGCCACCCAGCAGCAGACGAAGGAGCTGGGACAGGAGAGCGCGGAACTGGAAGGACAGATCCGTGCGGGAGAACAGGCTCTGCTGGTCCACGACGGGGAGATCCGTCTGGCCCGGACAGCCCTCAGCGATCACCGCAGCAGCGAGGAGAAGATCCTCAGAGAGCTGGAGAGCATAGAGAAGGAACTGGCACATTCCCGGAAGGTCATCGAGGATCTGGAGACCTCCGTCAGTGAGAATGAAGAAAAGAGCCGCCAGGTCACCGAAGAGAGCGAGCGTCAGCTGGAGGAAAGCACCCGCAGACGCGATGAATTCGAGCAGATCAACGACCAGATCACCAAGGCAAGGATCGCGGTGAACACCTGCGAGGAGAGGAAGTCCCACGCGGAGTATGTTCTGGAGACAGTCGACCTGAACCTGAAGCAGATCGAGCTGGATATCCGGCAGCGCAGGGAGCAGCAGGAACAGTTCGCCCGGGAGAAGGAGGAACTGACCTCCGGCCACATGAGCATGGACGATCTGATCCGCGAAAAGGAAGAGGAGAAGCGGCACGTTCAGGAATATCTGGACGAGGTCACCGCGGAGAAGCAGGAGCTGAACAACCGGCTTGGCGAGAGCTCCCGCAGAAGGGACGAACTGTCCGCCAAGGTGGAGGACCTGCAGAACCGCAAATACGATCTGGATATCCGCAAGGCGAAGAACGAGACCCAGCTGGAGACCTATAAGGATCGGCTCTGGGAGGACTTCGAGGTATCCTATATCCAGGCCATGGAGTTCAAGGCGGAGAAATTCGTCATGTCCACTGCCGTCCGGGAGAACCGCCAGATCAAGAACCGCATAAAGGAGATGGGCGAGGTCAACGTGGGCGCCATCGAGGAATACGAGACCGTGAAGGAACGGTACGAATTCCTCACTGGCCAGCAGGCGGACATCCAGAGCGCCATGGACAGCCTGAACGGCATCATCCAGGAGATGGATAAGACCATCCGGGAGAGATTCCGGACCAGCTTCGATCAGATCGTGGTGAACTTCGAGGAGATGTTCACGAAGCTGTTCGGGGGAGGACACGCGGAGCTGCGTCTCTCCGATGAGAACGACCCGCTGCAGTCCAACATCGACATCGTGGCGCAGCCTCCGGGGAAGAAGCTGCAGAACATCAACCT
>CACXCQ010000231.1 GCA_902766185.1 uncultured Eubacteriales bacterium | reverse complement strand
GGCACATTTCGGGATGTGGCTCAGCTTGGTAGAGCGTTGCGTTCGGGACGCAAAGGCCGCTGGTTCGAATCCAGTCATCCCGACCAGCAAAACCACCGAAACGCTGAATATCAGTGTGAGGTGGTTTTTTCATGTTGCAAATTGGACTGCATCGGGCTAAAATAAATATGTTATGCGCAAATGAGAAGGAGGAAGTATCATGAAGGACGCAACAAAATGTCTGCACTCAGGCTATACGCCAAAAAACACAGAACCCAGAGTAATGCCCATCGTACAGAGCACCACGTATACCTATGACTCCACCGCAGAGGTGGCTGCGGTGTTCGACGACCCGACGAGATCTCTGATCTATTCCCGTTTTGCCAATCCTACGGTGATGGCAGTCGAGGAAAAGATCGCGGATCTGGAAGGAGGGATCGGAGCCATGTGCACCACCTCCGGACAGGCGGCTTCTCTGCTTTCCGTGCTGAATCTGTGTCAGGCCGGCGACAGCTTCATCAGTTCCTCTGAAATATACGGCGGAACCGTCAACCTCTTCGCTTTTACCCTGAAAAAGCTGGGAATAGAGTGTATCTTTGTCGACCGTGACGCCACGGACGACGAGATCCGGGCCGCGTTCAAGCCCAACACCAAGCTGGTCTTCGGCGAGACACTGGCCAATCCTGCGCTGACCGTATTCGATATCGAGCGGTTCGCGAAGCTGGCTCACGAGCACCACGTTCCCCTGATCATCGACAACACCTTCGCCACGCCGGTGCTGTGCCGTCCCTTCGAGTTCGGCGCTGACATCGTAGTGCATTCTACGACGAAATACATGGATGGCCACGCGGTGCAGGGCGGCGGCGTTATCGTCGACTCCGGAAACTTCGACTGGACATCCGGCAACTTCCCGGAACTGACAGAACCGGACGAGTCCTATCACGGCATCATCTATACCGAGACCTACGGCAAAATGGCCTACATCCTGAAGGCGAGAATGCAGCTGATGCGCGACTTCGGATGCTATCCGGCGGCACACTCTGCCTTCTTGCTGAACCTTGGACTGGAAACTCTGCCGGTCCGCATGAAGCAGTACTGTGAAAACGCCATGACCGTGGCAAAATACCTGGAAGGAAACGACATGGTGGAGAGCATCCGCTACCCGGGACTCGAGAGCGATCCCTGCTACGAGCTGGGTAAGAAATACCTCAAGGGCTGCAGCGGCGTCATTTCCTTCGTCATCAAGGGCGGACGGGAGACGGCCATGAAATTCATGGACTCCCTTAAGCTGGCCTCCAATGAGGTCCACGTGGCGGATATCCGCACCTGCGTGCTCCATCCGGCAAGCGAGACCCACCGCCAGCTCACCGACGAACAGCTGGTGGCGGCAGGAATCGAAGGCGGCATGATCCGGCTTTCCGTTGGATTGGAGGATATCGACGACATCCTCGCCGATCTGGAGCAGGGATTCGCCCAGGCAAGAGGATAAGGACTTTACGATAAGGAAGACACCAATGACTACAGAAGAGCGAGTAAAGTTGATCATATCGGATGTGCGCAACCGGGGCGGCGGCATGCTCAGCAACATGCTGGAGCCGGAGTTCGTAGATTGTGACGAGAAGAACAGAAGGACCCGTATCCGTTACAAACGGTTCAAATGGGAGGAAAACGGCAGGGGAGAGGTCCACGGAGGTGTGATCTCCGCCATGCTGGATACGGCCATGGGCGTGACGGCCATGGCGTTTCTGGACCATGATGTTTCCACGGCGGATATGTCCATCAGTTTTATCCGTCCCTTTGACGGCAGATCATTCATCATCGAATCGGAAGTCATCCATCTGGGACGGCGGATCGTCAGGCTTACCGGCCGGGCGGTCGACGAGGAGACCGGGAAGATGCTGGCCTCCGGGACCACGAATTTCATGCCGGTATCCTACGAGCAGCACAAGGGAATCCTCGGTGTATGATTCCATAAGGAGAACAACGTTATGCCATTGATCATTCCGGATCAGCTCCCCGCAGCGGGCGCGCTGAAGGAAGAAAACATATTTACCATGAATCAGGCCAGGGCGCGGAACCAGGACATCCGTCCGCTGAAGATCACGATCCTGAACCTGATGCCTACGAAGATCGCAACAGAGACCCAGCTTGCCCGGGTGCTGGCCAACAGCCCCCTTCAGGTGGAGATGAGCCTCATGGGCATGGACAGCCATACGTCCACCCATACCTCTCAGGATCATCTGCAGACCTTCTACCGGACGCTGGATGAGGTCAGGAAGGATTATTACGACGGTCTGATCATCACCGGTTCGCCAGTGGAGCAGATGCCTTTTGAGGATGTGGATTACTGGAAGGAACTGTGCGATATCTTTGAGTTCGCGAAGACCCATGTCTACAGCACCATGTTCATCTGCTGGGGTGCCCAGGCGGCGCTTTACTATTACTATGGCATCAAGAAGCATCTGCTGGACAAGAAACTGTTCGGCGTGTTTGAGCACCGGGTCGTGCGGCCCAGAAACCCGCTGATGCGCGGATTCGACGAGGTGTTCTACGCACCGCATTCCAGACATACCAAGGTTCTGCGCGAGGACATCGAGGCGGAGCCTCAGCTGCGTATTCTGGCGGATTCCGCGGAGGCTGGCCCGCATATCCTGTCCACGGAGAACGGCCGTCAGATCTTCGTTCTGGGGCACCAGGAGTACGATAAGGCGACGCTGGCCGCGGAATACTTCCGGGATGTGGAGAAGGGACTCGACATCAATGTTCCCAAGAACTATTTCCGCAACGACGACCCGGACGAGGAGATCCTGTTCCGGTGGCGCTCCCACGCGAACCTGCTGTTCAGCAACTGGCTGAATTACTACCTGTATCAGGCCACCCCGTACAATCTGGATGACCTGCGGGACGGCAAGGCAGACGCCTGGCGCGCAACCAGCGGAGAGGAGTAATAACGGTAATACGATCGGCCTGCTGCCAGAAGACACGAGTGTGTGTCCGGGCGGCAGGCTTTTTCGTGCGCCGGTTCAGAAAATATTTCCTTGCCTCGCTACACAAATTCCATATATTTCCATCACACAAGCATCACATACATCTGGCATAATCTGGTAAATCTTGATTTGAAGGGGGTATGAGATGATGAGAAGAAGAAATCAGGTGCTGATACGGTGCTTCGTTTCGGCTTGCTGCGCGGCTGCGGCGGTCTGTGTGATCCTGGCCACAGTTTATCCGGACGGCGCTCACGCGGCGAGAGATTACGGCGGGTACACGTGGAAGCTGGAGGGGAACCGCATCTATACCGGGGAGTCCGGCGGCAAGTGGGCGGTGGGCATCCGCGCAAAGGCAGAAGGGACCGCGGGGGACACGATCTCCATGAGC
>CACXCQ010000230.1 GCA_902766185.1 uncultured Eubacteriales bacterium | reverse complement strand
GTCTGGTACACAACTTCAAGCTGATGCCGGGTATCCTGGATACTCCGGAAGGCGAGGCTGGAATCATCACACTGCTGAGAACAGCTTCCATGTTCGGCAACGGCGAGATGCAGTTCAACTACGTCAACAACGAAGACATGCTGGCTGCGCAGAAGGATCCGGACAGCTACAGAGACCTGGTGGTCCGTGTAGCCGGATACTCCGCATTCTTCACCGAACTGTGCAAGGATGTACAGGATGAGATCATCAGCCGGACCATGCTGACGAAGTTCTAAAAAAACGGTCCTCTGCCTGCCGCCGAAAGCGCGGCAGGCAGGAAATACCGGAAGAAAGATATAGCAACTAAGGATTCAGGAGAGGCGCACAATGAGCGGTAAGAATGGAGAATTGATCGAACGTAAAGCGGTCATATTCAACATCCAGAAATACAATATGCATGACGGCCCCGGAGTGAGGACACTGGTGTTCTTCAAGGGATGCCCACTGCGCTGCAAGTGGTGCGCGAATCCTGAAGGCCTGTTGAGAAAACAGCAGGTCATGTTCAAAAAGGACGTCTGCGTATCCTGCGGAGCGTGCGTTCCGGTATGTCCGGTGGGGATCCACCAGATGGGTCCGGACGGCCACTTCGTGGACCGCAGCATCGACTGCGTGGGCTGCAGAGCCTGCGAAGACGCCTGCCTTTACAACGCCCTGGACGTGTGCGGAGAGACCAGGACCATCTCTGAGCTGATGGAGATCGTCAGAGAGGACCGAGGCTTTTACGATGTGTCCGGCGGCGGCATGACCCTGGGCGGCGGCGAATGCACCGCACAGCCCGAAGCCTGCCTCAGCATGCTGCAGGCAGCCAAACAGGAAGGAATCAATACAGCTATTGAGACCTGCGGCTACGCGAAGAAGGAGACCATCCTGAAACTGGCCGAGTTCGTTGACCTCTTCCTGTTTGACATCAAGCACTTCGATTCGGATCGCCACAGCGAGCTGACCGGAGTGCGCAACGAGATCATCCTGGATAACCTGGAGACACTGCTGAAGAACCGCTACAACGTGCGGATCCGGATGCCCATGCTCCGGGGGGTCAACGACAGCCAGGAAGAGATCGAAAACGTAATGGAATTCCTTCTGCCGTATAAGGACATGAAGAATTTCAAGGGAATAGACCTCCTTCCGTATCACAAGATGGGCGTCAACAAGTACGATCAGCTGGATATGGAATATGCCATCACCGATGAGGTGAAGCTGGAAGAGGAGGATCTGGACCGGATCGAAGGGTGGATCAGCAAGTATGATCTGCCGGTAGCTGTGATCAGGCACTGATGATGTGCCGAGAAGGACGAGCATGGGATTTCTTGAAGATGGAGCACAACTGAATCGTGTCATCGAGGAATCGGTACCTGGCAAGCAGGTTACCATCGCGCACGTCATCGCGGCGCCGGTAGGTGATATCTACGAACGCCTGGGGATCGATGATCTGGGCGCCATCGGCATCCTGACTCTGTCTCCCTACGAGACGGCCATCATCGCCGCGGATATCGCCACCAAGGCGGCTCAGGTGGAGATCGGTTTTCTGGACCGGTTCACCGGGTCGGTGGTCATCGCGGGAGATGTGGACAGCGTACAGACGGCGCTGGAAGCGGTCACCCAGACGCTGCACGATCTGATGGATTTCACCGTTGTACAGGTGACGAAGACATGAGTCGCGTGCGGCGCAAGATCATGGTCATCGGCGCGGGCCGGTCAGGGAAGACTTCCCTGGTGAACGCCCTCAACGGCTATGACGGACCATTACGAAAAACGCAGGATATGATATTCGGCAAATATACCATCGATGTTCCCGGGTCCTACCTGGAGAACCCGTGGATGTACAAGCACCTCATATCCGCAGCCCAAAACAACGCGGGACACGTCCTGATCCTGGTGGACCAGAGCAACGTTACCGAAATATACTCTCCGGGGTTCGCAAGAGTGTTCCGGTGCCCGGTGACCGGCGTCATCATGAAGGCCGATCTCAATCCGGAAAACCGGCCCATCTGCGAGAAGCAGCTGCGAAACATCGGAGTAGAACCACCCTACTTCCCCGTCAGCCTGACGGAGAACACGGGGATCGAAGAACTCAAAGATCATTTGCGCGAGTTGATGATTGAAAGGGACAAAGATCGATGAAATTTATAACAGAAGAAGATTTGAGAACGATTTACAAGGAGAGGCCATTCACCAGCTATGAGGTGGAGATGGGTACCCGGCTTACTCCCGGCGCAAGGCAGTTCCTTCAGGACAGACACATCGCTGTGTTCTCCGCGGACGGAACGGCCATGCAGGAGGGGGACGGCATCGTTGTAGGCGGATTCCAGAATCGGTCTGCAGGAAACGGGACTCCGGATCTGCTGAACAAGCGGCGCATGGATGCCTGCCTGAAATCGACAAATGCTGTCTTCCTGAAAACAGCCAGTGATCTTCTGGACAAGGATCCGGTGCTGGCGCAGAAGGTACTGGAGCTCGGAGACAACTTCAACGACATCAAAAAGATGTACGAAGAAGGAAAAAGCTTCCCGGCTCTGGCCATCAGCCCATGCAGCGGGATCAACGAAGAGAACTTTTCCAATGATCTGGGAGAGTGCTTCGAGGTCACCGGGTTCCACATCCAGATCGCCAAGGGCAAGGAGATCCTGCTTTTGCATGAACTCCGGTGCGCTCTCTATGAGG
>CACXCQ010000229.1 GCA_902766185.1 uncultured Eubacteriales bacterium | reverse complement strand
CTGGCAGATCCCGCAGCCGATGCACTGCTGTTCCAGCGCCATGTGATACCCGCAGTCGATGCAGCGGTGGGCCTCCTGCTGCGGGGTATTCTTCTCCTGCTCGCTGCGCAGATCCACATCCTTGCCCTGGAGCCGCTCGTGCTCCGTAGCCATCTCCTCCGGCCGGAAGTGCTCCACCACAACTGCCTGGTCCTCCTGCCGCAGATAGTTCATCACCGCCGCGGCAGCTGCCCGCCCTGCGTCGACGGAGCTCATGTTGTAGTCGCCGATGGCGAAGACCCCGCGCATGCTGGTGGCCAGCCGGCTGTTGACCTTGATGTAGCCGTTCTCGTCCAGATCCAGATACAGGTTCTTCAGCGAGATCGTGGTGAGATCCGGCTTGCGGCCTTCTCCGAAGACCACGGTATCACAGGGTACTCCAAGACTGCTGCCGGTGCTGATGACCTGACAGTTCACGCCGCTGGCGCGCCCCCGCTCTCCGTTTATCTCCGTGACCTTCACGCCGGTGACGATGTTGATGCCCTCTTCCAAAAGCAGGTCCACCGACCCGGTCTTGATCTGCAGTTTTCCTCTGCCGCAATCCGTGAGCATGGTCACATCGGGACAGATCCGCTTCAGCGCCCTGGCGGCGTCCACGGAGGTCTCGTCGCTGCCGACCACCACTGCCCGGGTACCCATGTCTTCCGGGATGCGGCTGCTGTTCAGTTCCTGCATCAGCGAAACGATGTCGAAGACGCCGCGGCAGGTTTTTCCCGGAATGTCCGGAAGGGCCCCGGCGCTCTCACCGATGGCGAACAGCACGGCGTCATATTCCCGAAGCATCTCCGGGATGTCCGGCTTCACGCCGCCGGCGGTATTGTACATGACTTTGATTCCGGACTCTTCGACCTTCTGCAGTTCCCGGTCCATCCGGTCTCTGTCGAAGCGCCGGTTGGTGGCCAGCCATCTGCAGCTTCCGCCCAGGCGTCCGGTCTTCTCCAGGATCGTCGGGCGCACGCCCTTCTTGGCCAGGGCTATGGCCGCCGTGATGCCGGCGATCCCGCCGCCGATTACCGCGACCTTCTTATCCTCCGCAGAAGCGTCCGGTCCTTCGTCCGCAAAGAACACGGGCATCTCCTCGGTCACGCCCGCGTTGCGCAGCACCGGAAGAATCTCCCCTGAGGCGACCTCTTCTCCGATCTGGCCGATGGCGTCCCGGTTCTCCTCCCAGAGGATGTTCTCGGGATAGATGGTCTCGCCCGCGGGAGCGTCCAGGAAAAACGGCATGTCGATGGTCTCTCCCGCGCCCCGCAGATCCGCGTCGATGGCTTGTGCGGCCATCCGCCCCGCGGCCAGGGCCTCCACCACGGAAGAGGTCATTCCCGTGACCTCACCGCAGGCGTAGATGCGTTCTTTATTCGTCCTTCCCACGGCATCCACGCGGATGCTTCCGTCAGGATGGGTCTCGACTTTGCTGATGTTCTCCACGCTGCACTTGCGCCCGAAGGCGTACACCACGGCATCGCAGAACACGTTGGTGGCGTGGGTCCCTTCCAGGATCTCCACTGCCTTTACACCCTCCGGATCACGAATCACCTGGCGCACATCCGTCACGGTCTTCACCTGAACGCCCGCGGCCTCGCAGACCTGCCGGATCTCCTCCGGAATGTCCATGTGCTCGGCGGACTGGGGAACCATGCAGGTCAGCTCCCGTCCGGTGGAGGCCAAAAGCTGCGCGGTGTCCGCCGCCAGGCTGCCGCCACCCACCACGATGACTCTCTCACCCATGGTCTCAAGGCCTTCCGGCGCCGTCTTCAGTTCCCGGGGGCTGTATCCGCCATCGTTGATCTCCCGCAGCAGTTCCGCCGCGTCATACACGCCTTTGCCGGATATCCCGCTGCCCTGCGGCAGCTCGGAAATGGATCTGCCCACCGCAAGCAGCACTGCAGCGAATCCTTCGCTCCACAGATCGTCCATGGCGTAGTTCTCACCGAGGATATGGTTGTATCTGACTTCGATCCCGGTTTCGATCAGCTTGTCGATCTGTTCATGAAGGGTCGTCTTGTCCAGCCGGTGATCCGGGATTCCCCAGCTCATGGCGCCTCCCAGACGGTCCCGCTTCTCGAAGATCACCGGGCGGTATCCGGCTTTTCGCAGCTCAAAGGCTGCCATGATCCCCGCGGGGCCTCCGCCGATCACCGCGATCCGGTCGTAGGCCGGCTTG
>CACXCQ010000228.1 GCA_902766185.1 uncultured Eubacteriales bacterium | reverse complement strand
CAGATCGCAAAAGAAAAAGGCCTCCCGCACATGTCCGCCCAGGCAGTCGGCGGCGCGGTCGGCCACAATTCCATATCTCTGATCATCCCCTGCCACCGGGTCGTGGGCACTGACGGAAGCCTGACCGGATACGCCGGCGGGATCGATAAGAAGATCGCCCTGCTTGAACTTGAGGGCGCTGATCTGTCCAATTTGTATGCACCGAAATTTAAAGTATCTCCTCCATGATTTCTCCACTAAAGGAAGAAGATAATTGATTGAAAGATAGCTCGACCCACTGCCCTTCATTGCAGAGGGCCCAGGGCTTTTTTTTATTGTAACATGTACCGATCCAGCGTATGCAGCAGGATGTTCAGATCTTCGATCCTGCGCGCGACGGTGTACGCGTTTTCTTCCTTGTACATGAAGATCGTATCCATAGTCTTCTCCAGTTCCCGGCAGGTATTGGTCAGCTCCGCCGCGTACTCATCCCTGCTCAGGATCTGGCCGGCCTCTGTCCGGTTCACTTCATAGACATACTCGATCCCGAAGAGCTGCTTTACCTTCTCTGACAGACGGGCCTTCTCTTCGTTGAGGTCCGCCCTCAGATAGGTTTTCGTGCTCCCATCGGGAGCATGCTCCGGCAGTCCCTCACATTTCTTTTCCCACTTCTGCAGTTCCTCGTGCATATCCTGGAATCTGCGGTGAAATACGTTGGGAGCCATCTTGAGGACTTCCCGGTAATCGCTGATCTGGCGGCGGGTGTCCTTCAGGATCTCCTGCAGCTTGTGGGAGGCGGAATCCTCCATAATAGTCCGGGAGCTGTGGACCAGATCCTGGCGGATCATCTCCTTCAGCTGGTCGATACCGCGGTCTCTCTTCGCGCTGACCGGGATCAGCCGAATGGCGCCGGCCTCTTCGCTTCCGGGTTCGATCTCCATGATGCTGCAGATCAGCGCATTGCAGTAGTCCAGATACTCCTGCAGCTCTTCTTCATCGATGATGTCGATCTTGTTGACGACAAAATAGAATTTCCCCGCGAACCGGCGCGTGTTCTTCAGGAAATCGATCTCGATCTGATTGATGGGGCTGTCCACGGAGAGCATGAAAATGACGCCGTCGCTTTCCCGGGCAAAGTCATAGGCGGACCTGGAGTTGTTCTCATGTACCGACCCCACTCCCGGTGTATCCACCAGCACCAGACCATCCTTCAGGAATTCCGAGTCGGTGCACAGTTCGACTTCGGCGACTCCCCGTTCGTTGTCCCGGTTCTCCTGTTCACTGATGTACTTATGCAGATCCCCGGCATCGACCTCCTCACAGAGGCCATTCTGAAACCAGACCCGGGCGGAGCGACTCGTTCTGCCTTCCTGATAGCGGATCCGGGTCACCGCCGCCGTGATGGGCACGATCCCCACCGGCAGAACGTCGTCTTCCAGTATCCGGTTGACCAGACTCGTCTTGCCCCGCTTGAACTGACCGATGACAGCCAGCGTCATTTCCAGCCTTTGCATGCGTTCCACCAGCTGCCGCACCTGGCCTGCCTGCCGGGTGCAGAGTTCGCTGCCTTCCAGTGTTTTCAGGATCGCTTCCGTTCTCTGTATAATGTCCATCCTTATCTCCTGCTCTGAATCTCTCTGCGGCATACGCCATGTAAGAGTATATACGAAAACCCTGTTTCCGGGCAACACCGGTTTCGGGCGATGCCTGCCTCACTCATTGTGCGCGAACCGCTCCCGCGCGAACTCCGCGAACCGTTTGGCTGCCGGCGACATTCCCTTCTTCTTCGGAATCGCGATCCCGATCTCCACGGTCTGTTTCGGCGACAGCGGCAGATACCGAACGCCTTCCCTGAAGGATTCCCCGATGATGGCGTTCGTGCAGGTAACGCCCAGTCCTGCGGCAACCATCACATAGGCGCCGTAGTTGTCCGATGTGGCATACCTGATTCGCGGCGTCACGCCGTTTTTTTGCAGCATCTGCGAGTTGTCCGTCTCCTTGCCGGGGTACAGTTCGATGAAATCCTCTGACGCAAAGGCAGTCACCGGAAAAGTCTTTCGCTTTGCCATCGGGTGCTTTTCCGGAAGGCATGCCAGAAGCTCATCCTTCTTCAGTGGTATCCAGTCATGCCCGCCCGGCCTTTGGCTGATGATGCAGAGATCCGCCCGATGCTCTTCCATGGCACCGATCAGTTCCGTGCTGGTGCCCTCGATGATCTGCACCTCGATCCCCGGATAGCGCCGCCGGAATTCGGCGATCAGGCGGGCGAACCAGTCGTAGTACGCATAGTATGATGTTCCGATTCGGATCGTTCCCCGCGCCAGTCCCACCAGCTCACCAGCCAGCTGGTCGTACCGGTCAGCCAGCACAAGCATCTCCTGCATCAGGGGCAAAAGCTGGCGGCACTCTTCGGTGGGGACCACGCCGGTCCGGCTCCGGACCAGAAGTGGGAAGCCCGTCTCCTTCTCCAGAGCTGCCATCATTCTGCTGACTCCCGATGTCGTATACCCGAGCTTATCCGCGGCCGCGGTGAGACTTTTTTCTTCGATCGTACACAGCAGAGCGCTGATCCGTTCCGTATCCATGTGCCCTTCCCTTTCCTTGACTATTACTCAATAATTCATTGATTATCTTTCGTTTTACTCAATAATAGATCGCACCTACAATAATGTCAAGAAACGATGAAAGTGAAGAGGACTCCAATGCTGCACATTACCGACCAGAATCTTACCATAAGCTTTCGAACCGGATGCCTGCTCATGGCTGCACTGAGCATCGCCAGGGGCTCGTCCTTCCTGTTTTCAAAACACCTGCTGGGAAGCATGGAACCCCTCAACCTTCTGGGAACACGTTTTTTCCTGGCTTTCCTCATCCTCTTTCTGCTGTTCTCGCGCAAGGTCATCGCGGATATCCGCAAGGACCCCGGTGTGATCCACGCGTCACTTCTGCTGGGCGGGGTGTATTTCCTGTGTATGGCCGCCGAGCTGATCGGCCTTCAGTACACCACCGCTTCGACCTGCTCTTTTCTGGAGAACAGCGCTATCGTCATCGTCCCGGTCATCGAGGCGGTCCTGCTGCGCAGATTTCCCAAACCTGTGATCATCCTGAGCACTGTCATCACATTCATCGGGATCGGTCTGATCGTGCTTCACGGTTCGGCAGACGCAGCCGTGGCCGGAAGCGGTCATCCCGGACTGGGCGAGGTCCTGTGCATGGTCGCCGCCCTGACCTACGCGGCAGCGATCGTTATCACAGACCGCATCTCAAAAAAATATGACCCGCTGACACTCGGCATTCTTTATGTCGGGTTCATGGGTCTTTTGGGTTTAGCGGCATCGTTCTTATTCGAGACGCCGCATCTTCCTCAGAGCGGGACTGAGTGGATCATGCTTCTGGCGCTGGCGGTCCTTTGCACCGCCTTCGGGTTCACCGTTCAACCCATTGCGCAGAAGCCCCTGTCTTCAGAGGTCGCGGGAATCATCTGCGCGATCAATCCACTCAGCACCGCTGTTCTGGGCTGGCTCCTCATGGGTGACGCGCTGGGCGTCTCCGGCATGATCGGAGCAGTTCTGATCCTGGCAGGGATCAGCATGAAATCGATGAGATCATAGATGCTCCTCTGTCTTCCCCACGTGCTACTGCATGCTGTATTTCTTCCGGTATTCGGCGAATCTCTCCTTGAACTGCTCGTTGTACTGCTTCTGATAGCGCTGATTGATGTGAATGTTCATGGTATGCTCCTGCAGATCCATCATGCATCCTGCAATGTTGGAACAATGATCCGAGATCCTCTCCATATCCGTAAGGATATCCGCCCAGATGATGCCGGCTTCCATACTGCACTTGCCGGTCTTCATCCGCTTGATGTGGTTATCCCGCAGGGACTCCTTCAGCAGATCGACGACCTGCTCCAGAGGCTCGACCTTGCTTGCCGCAGCGAGATCATGCTCGCTGAACGCCTTCATGGACAGTGACATGACTTCACGCACAGCGGCTGTAATGGTCTCCAGTTCACGCTGCGCCTCCGCTGTGTAAGTGAGGTGCGCATCCTGCATCCTCTGCGCCGCCTCCAGCAGATTGATGCTGTGGTCAGCGATCCTCTCATAGTCCCCTGCGATCTTCAGCATCGCAGTGATCCATTCATTATCCTCATCGCTGATATCCTTCGCGCTGAGCTTGACCAGGAAGGAGTCGAGGGCATCCTCCAGCAGATCCGTACGATCCTCCGCCTTGCGGATGCTTTGCTCCAGTTCGCTTCCGTGCGCCGCAAAAGCAGGGTCGTCCGGTTCCTTTGAGATACCGGTTATGGCGTGAAGACTGTTGTCCAGCGCCGACTCCGCCTCCCTTGCCAGTTCCACCGCGGTCTCTTCACAGCGGGAAAGAGCCAGAGATGGAGTCGCCAGAAGCCTCTCGTCCAGTTCGGGCACGGCTTCCTCTTCGGCGTCCTCACCGTTATCGGGAACCAGCCAGGTCACGAGCTTCTCCAGAAGTCCGGACATCGGCAAAAGCAGCGCAGTGCTCAGCACCTTGAACATGGTGTTCGCCACGGCGATCCCCAAAAGGGATGCCGGAGCACTGAGGATCACAGGATGGACTAACGCCCGGACGACACAGAATACCGTGATCCAGACCGCCGCTCCGATGACGTTGAAGCAGAGGTGCGCCATGGCAGCCCGCTTCGCTTCCTTCTTTGCGCCCACCGAGGAAAGGAGCGCAGTGACGCAGGTGCCTATACTGTCTCCCATCAGGATCGGGACCGCAGCCCCATAGGACACCTGACCGGTCATGGCCAGAGCCTGCAGGATTCCGACGGAAGCAGAGCTGGACTGGATGATCGCTGTCAGGACCGCACCGGCAAGAACGCCGAGCAGTGGGTTCTCGAACAGCAGGAACAGCTGTCGGAAGGCAGGGATATCCGCCAGCCCGGATACGGAGAATGACATGGTCTCCATACCGAACATCAGCGTGGCGAAGCCCAGCAGGATCATCCCTGTGTCTCTGTGCTTTCCCTTTCCCACGAACATGAACAGGATGATCCCCAGAACGGCGATCACCGGGACGAAGGACGATGGCTTCAGCAGCTGGACCCATACGCTGTCGCTGCTGACTCCGCTCAGGCTCAGGATCCACGCGGTAACCGTCGTTCCGACGTTGGATCCCATGATCACGTTGATCGCCTGCTTCAGCGTCATCAGTCCCGAATTGACGAAGCCTACCACCATGACGGTGGTTGCCGATGAGCTCTGGATCACCGCCGTGATCCCGCATCCGGTCAGAAATCCGGACAGCTTTCCCGTCGTCATCCGTTCCAGCATATTACGCAGGCCCGGACCCGCTCTTCTCTCCAGCGCCTGTCCCATGATGTTCATTCCGAACAGGAACAGGCACAGTCCGCCGGCCAGCGTAAGTACATCAAATATCGACATAAAAAACCTCCAATGATCTATGTGTTCTTTCACATCTATCATGGAGGTCCTCTGTAAAATCGATTATCTCAAATATGTAAAATCAGTGTAAAGTATTTCTGACACGGGGGAGTGTTACCGTGATCTCCGTTCCTTTCCCCGGCGCGCTGTCCAGCGATATGTTTCCGCCGTGCGCCTTCACCGCGTGCTTCACCAGGGAAAGCCCCAGGCCGGTGCCGCCCACCTCCCGCGAGTGGCTTTTGTCCACGCGGTAGAACCGTTCAAAGATCCGTTCCTGATGCTCCTTCGGGATCCCGATCCCATCGTCCGCAACGCTCAGGCACGCTTCGTTCCCGTCGCAGGAGACCCGGACCTTTACCGAACCTCCCGGCTTGTTGTATTTGATCGCGTTATCGCAGAGATTATACGTCATGCTTTCCAGAAGCTTCGGTATCCCCGCCATCATGACAGAGCTCCCATCCAGCTCGAGCGCAACATCGGCCTGCTCGGCTGTCTGGCTCAGATTGCTCACGGTCATCTCCGCGATGGCATAGAGGTCGACTTCTTCCTTCTCCAACGCCGTTCCTCCTTCGTCCAGCCGGGAAAGTTCGATGATGTCTTCCACCAGAGCGATCATCCGCTGGGATTCGTCGTGGATCTTCTGCGCGAATTCCGGGACCCGCTGGGGCTGCACATACCCTTCAGCCAGGAGCTCCGCGCTTCCGGATATGGTCTGCAGCGGTGTCTTCAGCTCGTGGCTCACATTGGCAGTGAATTCCCGCCGCATCACTTCCGCCTTTTTCTTCTCCGACATATCCAGGACGAGGATGGTCACTCCGGTCACCTTCTGGCCCGACAGCACAGGACTGATCATTGCCTGATACTCCCGCTGGCCCACGTGAACCACCGTCTCCTCCTGACTTCCGGTCAGTGCCCGTT
>CACXCQ010000227.1 GCA_902766185.1 uncultured Eubacteriales bacterium | reverse complement strand
CCTTTTGATTTCAACGGGTTCAGCGATTCTTGGTTACATTTGATCACGAAAAAGTGTTTGGCCGGCTCGCAGAGCCTTGCTACGCGGCCGCGCTGAAACAAATGCTGTTGTAAAAGTTCGTCCGCCGCCGTAAAATAAGAAGCGTAGGAGCCGGGACCGACCGGAACAAGAACCCACAGACCAAGGGGCCGGAACTAGAACCCGCAGACCAAAGGAGCAGAGCAACGATGACCGTGAAGGAAGCTGTGCTGAGCGCATTACAACAAAACACCAACGCATACCTGTCCGGGGAGAAACTGTCCGAGGAACTGGGCGTGTCCCGGGCGGCGGTGTGGAAGGCCATCCAGGCGCTGCGAAGCGAGGGCTACCGGATCGATGCCGTGACGAAGCGAGGCTACCATCTGCAGGAGGACAAGGCACCAATCACCGAGGAGGAGATCCGGGCGTTTCTTCCGGCCAGATACAGAAGCAACGCGATCCACATATACGATGTCCTGGACTCCACGAACAACCGGGCAAGGCAGATCGCCGCAGGCACTGACCAGCCTTTGCGCATTCATGGGACCACCGTCATCGCGCTGCAGCAGACCGGGGGCAAAGGCAGGCTGGGCCGGGGCTTTTTCTCACCGAAGGAAGGAATTTACCTGAGCATCATCGTGAAACCGGAGTTTGATTTTTCCATGTCGACGCTCGTCACCATTGCGGCGGCAGCGGCGGTCGCGGATGCCGTTGACGAGGTGTGCGGGCAGGATGAGGAAACGCTGGTCAAGTGGGTCAACGATGTGTACCTGAATGGAAAGAAGATCTGTGGGATCCTCACCGAAGGGATCACGGATTTTGAAAGCGGCCAGATCGATCACCTGGTCATCGGCATCGGGATCAACACGACGCTGGAGGGCTTCCCGGAGGAGCTGAAGAAGACGGCGGGCGCTGTGGAGGGCGAGTACTCCCGCTCCGCGCTGGCCGCAGGGGTCATCGCCCGGGTGCTGGATTACATGGACCGCCTGGAGGACCGGGCGTTTATGGACATCTACCGGAAGAAGAGCTTCCTCGTGGGACGCGACATCCGGGTCTTCAAGGGAACGTACCGCAAGGACCCGGAGAAAGACCTGACTGGCGTGCCCGCCAGAGTTTTGGGAATCGATGAGAACGGCGGGCTGCAGGTCATCTACACGGACGGAAGCCGGGAGACCCTCACCACAGGGGAGGTCACCGTGCGCGCGTAACGGCGCATAACGTCGCAGAATAACGGCGCATAACTGTGCGGAATAACGGCGCGTAACGGCTGCGCCGAAGCAAAGGCAGGAAAATGAAATACATCCTCCGTTACTACAAAAACTATATCCCCTTCATGTTTCTGATCATGGCTTTTCTGTTCGGACAGGCCATGTGCGAGCTTGCGCTGCCCGGATACATGTCGGAGATCATCAATAACGGGATCGTGAAGGGAGACCTGGCCTATGTGAAAAGCATGGGTCTGATCATGATCGTCGTCTCCGCGGGAACCATGGTCTTCGCCATCTGCGGAAACTTCTTTGCCGCCTGGAGCGCGGCGAGGATCTCAAGGAATATCCGCAGCGCGCTGTTCCATCAGGTCACTGCGTTTTCGGCTGCGGAGATGAACCAGTTCTCCACGGCGTCCCTGATCACCCGTTCCACCAACGACATTCAGATGGTGCAGCAGACCACCACCATGCTTCTGCGGATGGCGATGTTCGCTCCGATCATGGGCATCGGCGCCGTCTACAAAGCGCTTCACACCAGCGTGTCCCTGTCCTGGACCATCGGCGTGGCCCTTGGCGTGATCATCTGCATCATGCTCATCGCGTTCTTTGCTGTGCTCCCGAAGTTCAAGGTGCTCCAGTCCAAGCTGGACAGGCTGAACCTGATCATGAAGGAAAGGCTGGCCGGTATCCTGGTGATCCGGGCCTTTACCACAGAGCGGCAGGAGGAGCGGCGGTTCGATGACGCCAACCAGGACCTGACCGGGATCAATATTTTTGTCAACCGGGCCATGTCCTTCCTGATGCCCTCGCTGATGTTCGTCATGAACGCGGTGAGCGTGCTGATCATCTGGGCCGGCGCCCATCTCATCGAAGCCGACAAGCTGATGATCGGCGACATGCTGGCCTATCTGCAGTACGCCATGCACGTCATCATGTCCTTCCTTTTCGTAACGGCCATGTTCATTCTGGTGCCCCGGGCACTGGTATCGGCCCAGCGGATCGGACAGGTGCTGGGGACGGAACTGAGCATCAAAGACCCGGAGACACCGGCGCTGATCGAAGGAGCGGCGGACGTGCCGGCTCCGGCAGGAGCGCCTGCCCGACGCGGGCTGGTGGAATTTCACCATGCGGGATTCGCCTACCCGGGGGCGGAGCGGAATACACTTACGGATATCGATTTCACCGCGGAGCCCGGACGGACCACCGCCATCATCGGCGGCACGGGAAGCGGCAAGTCCACACTGATCCAGCTCATCCCACGGTTCTACGATGTGACAGAGGGACAGGTGCTGGTGGACGGCGTGGATGTCCGGGATATGAAGCAGACCGATCTGCGGGAAATGATCGGGCTCGTTCCCCAGAAGGGGAACCTGTTCTCCGGAACCATCGCCAGCAACCTGCGGTTCGGAAACGAACAGGCCAGCGACGAAGAGCTGAGGGACGCCGCCGAGGTGGCCCAGGCTTTGGAATTCATCGATGCTAAGGAACACAAATTTGAGGAGCCGGTCTCCCAGGGCGGCACCAATATTTCCGGCGGTCAGAAGCAAAGGCTGTCCATCGCCAGGGCGCTGGTGAAGAAACCGGCGGTCTATATCTTTGATGACAGCTTCAGCGCCCTGGATTTCTCGACGGATAAGGCGCTCAGGCGCGCCCTGAAAAAAGCGGCTGCGGACAGCACCATCATCATCGTAGCCCAGCGGATCAACACCATTCTGGACGCGGACCAGATCATCGTCCTGGATGAGGGCAGGATCGTGGGCAAGGGGACCCACCGCCAGCTTATCGGGGACTGCCGGGTCTACCGGGAGATCGCCCGGTCCCAGCTCTCGGAAGAGGAGCTGGAAAAATACGCGCAGGGAACAGTCCCGGCGAGCGCGCAGGAAAGGGGGCGAGGCTGATGGCAGAGCAGGATGCACGCGCACAGGAAACACGCGCACAGGACACGCAGCGCGCCCGCAACACCAGAGCCGGCGGCAGAGGCCGCGGCCCCGCGGGAATGATGCCTGGAGAAAAAGCGAAGAACTTCAAAAAGACTATGCAGACGCTGGCTGCCTATCTGCGGCCCCATGCCCTGAAGCTGATCATCGTACTCGTCTGCGCGGTGGCCAGCACCGTCTTCAACATCGTCTCGCCGGCGATCCTGGGAATGGCCACGGACAAGGTGGTGGACGGACTGATGGGAAGCGGCGTGGATTATCAGGCGCTGCTGATGATCCTGGGAGTTTTGCTTGCGCTCTATGGACTGAGCCTGCTCTTCGGCGTGCTGCAGGGCTGGATCATGGCCGGCGTATCCCAGCGGGTGATCTATACCCTGCGCGATGAGATGTCAAAGAAGCTGAACCGTCTGCCCCTGAGTTACTTCGACCGGCAGACCCACGGCGAGATCCAGAGCCGCATGGTCAACGACATCGAGACCGTGAACCAGGCGCTGTCCACCAGCCTTACCCAGATGATCACCAGCTTCGTGACCCTGATCGGCATCCTGATCATGATGATCCGCATCAGCCTGATCATGACGCTTGCGGCGCTGGTGGTGATCCCCGCATCCATGATCGTGATCCGCCTTGTGGTGAGCAAATCCCAGGGGCACTTCAAGCGGCAGCAGGAATATCTGGGACACGTGAATGGCCACGTAGAAGAGATGTACGGCGGACACGATGTGATCCAGGCCTTCAACCGGGAGGACGAAAGCATCGAGCAGTTCGAAGAGTTCAATGACAAGCTTTGCGAATCCGCCTGGAAGTCCCAGTTCCTCTCGGGACTGATGATGCCCATGACCATGTTCATCGGCAACCTGGCTTACGTGATGGTATGTCTTCTGGGCGGTTATCTGGCCATCATCGGGAGGATCTCCATCGGCGATATCCAGGCTTTCATCCAGTACGTCCGAAACTTCAACCAGCCCATCACGCAGGTGGCCAACATCGTCAACCTGCTCCAGTCTACCGCGGCCGCAGCGGAGCGGATCTTCGAGCTGATCCAGGAAGAGGAGGAGGTCGATCCGTGGAAGGATGAAGAGGAGGAAGAAGTGGAGAAAAAGGACGAGCCTGCCTTTGCGCGGCCGGACGCGGCGGATATCCGGGGAGAGGTGAAGTTCGACCACGTGAGCTTCGGCTATACGCCGGACGAGATCATCATCAAAGACTTTTCCTTCACGGCCAGGCCGGGGCAGAGCATCGCCATCGTCGGGCCAACCGGCGCGGGCAAGACCACGCTGGTGAAGCTGATGATGCGCTTCTATGAACTGAACGGCGGATCGATCTCGGTGGATGGAAAGGACATCCGGGACTACTCCCGGCAGGAGCTGCGACTGCTGTTCGGCATGGTGCTGCAGGAGACCTGGCTGCACAGCGGCACGGTAAGAGAGAATATCCGTTACGGCCGGACCGACGCCACAGACGAAGAAGTCGAGGCGGCTGCAAAGGCTGCGCATATCGACTTTTTCATCCGCACTCAGCCCGGCGGCTATGACATGAAGATCAACGAGGAGGCCAACAACATTTCTCAGGGGCAGAAGCAGCTGCTCACCATTGCCCGGGCCATCCTCTCCGATTCACCCATCATGATCCTGGACGAGGCGACCAGCTCCGTGGACACCAGGACTGAGCAGATGATCCAGAACGCCATGGACAAACTGATGAAGGACCGGACGAGCTTTGTCATCGCTCACCGGCTCTCCACCATCAAAGGCGCGGACCACATTCTGGTCATGGATCACGGAGATATCGTGGAACAGGGCAGCCATCAGGAGCTGCTGGAAAAGGACGGCTTCTACGCGAAGCTGTACAACAGCCAGTTCGCGGAATAGGGCCGCCGGCGCCCGTCAGGCGCCCGACCCAGTCCGGCGGCATCCCCCGGCCCACAGCCCGGCTGCATCCCCGCTACAGCCCCCGCACTTCCTCCATCAGATCCCGGAAGTGGGGCAGGGAGTTCACGATGGTGTCGTAGGACACGCAGTAGGCCATGCGTACGTATCCGGGGCAGGCAAAGGACTTGCCCGGCACGATCAGGATGTGATATTTCTTGGCCAGAGCGCAGAATTCCACATCGTCCTCCAGCGGAGATTTTACGAACAGATAGAAGGCGCCTTCGGGTTTCGTGCATTCGTAACCGGCGTCGATCAGGCCCTCGTAGAGGGCTTTTCTGTTGCGGTCGTAGGCGTCGATATCCGCGGCGCATTCGATGCAGCGGGCAACAACGCGCTGGATCAGGGTGGGGGCGTTCACGTAGCCCAGCACCCGGTTGGCGATGTTGGCCGCCACGATGGCGTTGTCGAAGTCATCGATCTCCGAAGGGATCACCAGATAGCCGATCCGCTCTCCGGGAAGGGACAGGGACTTGCTCCAGGAGTACCCCACGATGGTGTTGCGGTAGTACTTCGTCACATAGGGGACCGTCACGCCGTCGTAGGCCAGCTCCCGGTAGGGCTCATCGGAAATGATGAAGATGGGATGACCGATCTCGGCGGACTTTTCCTCTAAGATAGCGGCCAACTTTTGCAGGGTCTCCTCGGAATAGACCACGCCGGTGGGATTGTTGGGTGAGTTGATGATCACCGCCTGGGTCTTCTCGCTGATCAGCTCCCGAAGAGCCTCCAGATTGGGCTGAAAACCTGCGGCCGGGTCAGCCGGGACCGCCTTCAGCACGCCGCCGTGATTCTTGGCGTAATTGCCGTATTCCACAAAGTAGGGGGCGAAGGCAAGGACCTCGTCGCCGGGATCCAGCAGGGTCTTCAGCGCCACGTTCAGTCCGCTGGCAGCGCCAACCGTCATGATGATGTTCGCCGCGGTGAAGGCCGTTCCGTGCAGCCGGTTCAGGTGCTCCGCCACGGTGGCGCGCACGTCCTCATAGCCGCTGTTGCTCTTGTTGTAGCCGTGGATCAGCAGGCTGTCCTCCTCATCCAGAATGTCCCGAATGGCCTGGTTCACCTCCGGGGGCGCGGGGACGCTGGGATTGCCCAGGCTGAAATCATACACGTTCTCGGCGCCGAACTCCTTCGCCATCCGCGCGCCCTCTTCGAACATGGCGCGGATCGCGGAATTGCCCTGCACATAGGGCATCATGCTTTTTGCAGTCATCGCTGGTTTCTCCTTTTCTATGCAAAGGCTGGTCAGCCGTTTTTAGTACCGGTAGTCGAATACCCGGGTAGTCTTCTTCTCGCTGCGGGGCAGGTCGCCAACATCCACCGCCTTGGCGACGACACCCACGTTGATGACGGATTTGATGCGGTCGCGGATGGACTTCTCCAGAGCCCGGCGGTCCTTCTTCGTCTTCAGCGGAGTTTCCACGAAGAGGTTGATCACGTCCTTGCCGTCTTCGTGATCGATGAAGATCTGGTATTCGCTGCTGGCTCCGTCAACATCCTTCAGCACGTCTTCGATCTGGCCCGGGAAAATGTTTACGCCCTTGACCTTGACCATGTCGTCCGTGCGTCCCAGGATAACGTCGATGCGGGGAAGGGTCCTTCCGCAGGGGCAGGGGACGTCGTCGGGAATGATGCGGGTCAGGTCATGGGTGCGGTAGCGGATCAGCGGCGCGCCTTCCTTCTCCAGAGTGGTGATCACCAGCTCGCCCAGCTCGCCGTCCGGCAGAGTCTTCCCTGTTTTTGGATCGATGACCTCAAAGTACAGGAAGTCGTCAAAGTAGTGCATGCCGGTTTCGTATTCGCAGTTGATGGCGATGCCCGGCCCGTAGACCTCCGTCAGGCCGTAGATGTCGTAGAGCTCCACGCCCAGTTCGTTGGCGATCCTTGCTCTCATCTTCGGGCCCCAGCGCTCGGAACCGATGACGCCCTTCTTCAGTTTGATCTGGTCGCGGCACTTGCGCTTTTCGATCTCCTCCGCCAGCAGAAGGGCGTACGAGGAGGTGGCGCAGAGCACGGTGGATCCCATGTCCTGCATGAACTTGATCTGCTTGTCCGTGTTGCCCGGCCCCATGGGGATCGCCATCGCGCCCAGCTTTTCGGCGCCCAGCTGGAAGCCGATGCCCGCCGTCCAGAGCCCGTAGCCCGGGGTGATGTGGATCCGGTCGTCTCTGGTGATGCCGGCGATCTCATAGCAGCGGCGGAAGAGCTCCGCCCAGTCGTCCACGTCTTTCTTGGTGTAGGGGATGATGCAGGGGGTCCCGGTGGTGCCGCTGGAGGAATGGATCCTGACGATCTCCTCCGTGGGGACAGCCGAAAGACCCAGCGGATAGGCGTCCCGCAGGTCGGCTTTTTCGGAGAAAGGCAGTTTCTCAAAGTCCTCCTGGCAGGTGATGTCATCCGGGTCGATGTGCTTCAGCCGCTTGGCGTAGAACCCGCCGGCAGCCTTGACCCGTTTCATCTGATGTTTGATTTTTTCCAGTGTTTCCTGTTTCATCTCCATGGTTGAGTCTCCTTTGGTGATCGTTTATTGTGTTATGCAAAGG
>CACXCQ010000226.1 GCA_902766185.1 uncultured Eubacteriales bacterium | reverse complement strand
GGCCATATAGCCGCAGTCTTCCAGAAGAGCGATCAGGAAGTACATGACCATGACCAAAGGCAGGAAACCGACTACAGAGCCGACTCCGCCGATGATACCGTCAGCTATGATCGTAGACAGAATCGCCGGGCTGTTTTCCATGGCTCCGGCCACGAATTCCTGGAACATTGAGATCCAGCCGACCAGCCAGTCCGCGATCCAGGTTCCCAGATAGGTCTGGGAAATGGCGAACACACACCACATGACCGCTGCGAAAATGACGATTCCGGCAACCGGATTGGTCAGGACCGCGTCCAGCTTGTCGTGACCGGTGGTCTCGCTGGAAGCGACCTTTCTGGACTCAACTTCCCGGACGATCCCGTTGGCGAAGGCGAACCGCTTGCGGTCCTCCGTGTCCACAGCCGCCTTGTCGTGCAGGTCGATATCCGCCTGAAGATACGGAGCCTTCTGCCCCTTCCCGTTCATGGCGATGGCTTTTTTCACCACCTCTTCCAGTCCGTTATCGGTCTTCTCGGTGGACACCGTCTTGACCACAGGACAGCCCAGCTTTTGGGAGAGGGCTTCCACATCGATGGTGGTCCCTTCCTTCTCATTGATGTCGCTCTTGTTCAGCGCTACCACTACTGGAACGCCAAGCTCCAGCAGCTGCGTCGTGAAGAACAGGCTCCGGCTCAGGTTCGTCGCGTCCACGATGTTGATGATGGCATCGGGATGTTCGTTGCGGACGAATTCACTGGTGATGCTCTCCTCCGGCGTGAAGGGAGACATGGAATACGCTCCTGGAAGGTCAACAGCGGTGACCTCCTGTCCCCCGGAATACTCTTTCAGCAGGGGCGCTTCCTTCTTGCCGACAGTTACACCTGCCCAGTTGCCTACTCTCTCGCTCAATCCCGTCAGCTGGTTGTACATGGTCGTTTTACCGCTGTTGGGATTGCCCGCAAATGCAATTCTCATCGTTTGATTCCTCCTAAAATATAATAAGTGCGTAGTTAAACAAATCTAACCTTTGGGCGTTTTTTTCGGCGCCGGAAGGCGTTGAGTTTCGCCATGCCAGGGCGCCGTTAAAAGGATCGCCGTATTACCTCCGGTTCACATTCCGGTGTTATACGATCACTGCTTCCGCCAGCTGGTTGTCCAGCCCGTACCGGCTGTCCTTGATGGCGACGATGCAGCTCTTTTTCTTCTTGGAGATCAGGGTTATGGGTTCACCGCTGTAGCATCCGAGCCGGAACAGAAAAGCGTTCATCTCTTCATCTGCGGTGTCGATCTCGCGTACGATATATGTCTGTCCGATCTCCGCGTCAAGCAGAGACAGCTTGCCGTCTTCCCTCTTTGGCCGGGATACATCCTGCTCTTTCACCTTTCCCTTTCCGAAAAGGCCTTTCATCGTTGCTGCTCCTTCCATGTCATCCCTCCCGCTGTGATTACATAGCTGCTATGAGTTCGATTTCTTTAACTATCTGATTATACGCCTCTAACTTCTGTTAGAGTTGTCTAATATTGACTATTTTACAACGTTGGAATCATGATCTGCATGGTGATCGTGATCTCCGGAAAGATCCGTGCTCACTTCGATCAGAAGTACGCCCTGCACGCCGCGGCACTGGTCGCGTAATCTGCGGAGCTTCGGGGATCAGAATTCTGTATCATTTACCCCATCATCCATGCATGATCGATTCTTTTCCGACACATCAGCCTGGAAGGATCCAAGATGGACATGTCGAGGTTCCTGAATCACGTTATCGTTCGCTCCCTTTTGAGCGAACGATAGTCCGCCAACCGGCCGCGCTCGCCTGTCAGCCGGCCACACCGGTCTTAAGCAGGGACCGGTGGCCGGCGCGGCGCGATCGGGGCGGACAGTTTCAAATGAATAGAAGAGAATGCGTGGAGAGGTTGTGGATAACCAGCGTCTGTCCGTGGACAGCTGATGCTTGCATCACAGGCGCATCACCTGCCCACCGCCAGGCTTGCTTACCCACAGCCTCTCGACGCAGCTGACTGAACAGAATCTACACCACAATCAGAACTTGACCTCCTTCATGGTCGCCCGTTCTGTCAGTTCGTGTAGATCTGGTTTTGAAATATGAAAAACAACATTTCGATGTCGATCATGCACCCGAATTCAATGTGCTGAGCCGATATCTAAGGTGAAAAATGTTGATCCTTTTTCAGAAAATGAATATCAACACGATATATCCAAATATCGTGTTGATTGAAGAAATTCGACAATCGATCTACACGCGAAGGCATCCGGGAGGCCAGGATAGAGCGCTCAAGAGAGCAAATCGTGTTGATCCGGCGAAAAGAAAACCAGATCAACACGGGACAGGTGTGGACTGTACCCCAGATTGTGGACAGTGCGAGCAGCGTAGAAATACAACAGACCCGATTTGTGGACACCACGCCGGATACAGATTAATATGCCGGATATAGAATGGAAGGACCCGGGGAATCGCTGTTCCCCGGGCCTCAAAGATGAAATTCTGTTATTTGATCGTTCGTTCTCCTACGGGCGTCTTCTGGGCGCCGTATGCAGAGGTTCACCGAAGACGTCCTCCAGCGCTTCCGCAATCCCTTCGTTGTAAGTAGGATGCGGACGGATGCCCCGGAGCATCTCCTCCACCGTCAGTCCGTTGACGATGGCAGTGGTGAACTCGCCGATCATATCCGTTGCTCTGGCGCACATCATCTGCGCTCCCAGGATCCGCCCGGACTGCGCGTCGGCCACGACCTTGATGAAGCCCCGCTCCTCCTTCGTGATCAGAGATTTGCCGTTGGCGCTCATGATGAACTTGCCGGTCTTCACCTCGATCCCCTGCTCCTTCGCCTGGGCCTCGGTGATCCCCACCTGAGCGATCTCCGGATCCGTATAGACCCCGGCCGGGATAACATCGATGTCCTGCGCAAAAGCAGGCCCGGCCCCATTCGCAGCGTCCTCCGCCAGGATCTCTTCTACAGCGCGGATCCCGTGAGCCGAGGCCGCGTGAGCCAGCTGGATCCCTCCGGTAAGATCACCGATGGCGTATACGCCGGGCATAGATGTCCGGAAATGCTCATCCACAGCGACGAACCGGCCGTTCATCTGAATGGCCTCGCCGCAGTCGAAAAGTCCATCCGTCACCGGCGTGCGTCCGGCAGCGACCAGGACGTATTCCGCAGAGATCTCCTGTTCCTTCCCCTTCTCTTCGAAGATGACACAGACCCCTTCGTCAGCTGCGACACATTCCTTTACCAGCGCGTTGAGATGCGCGTCCACGCCGCGCTTTTTGAGGATCATTTTCAGGTTCTGGGAGATCTCTTTATCGAAGTTGTCCAGCAGTTTGGGCAGGGCTTCCAGGATGGTCACTTCCGTTCCCAGATTAGCGAAGACCGTGGCGAATTCCACGCCGATGACGCCGCCGCCGATGATCAGCAGGCTGGTGGGAGCATCCTCCAGCGCGAAGAGCCCGTCACTATCCACCACGTGGGGCAGATCGAGTCCCGGAACAGGGATTCCGGCAGGCTTCGAGCCGGTGGCAAGGATCACATGCCTGGCGCAGAGCAGGGATTCCGCCGAGCATCCGGATCCGTCTTCCCCGTCAGCCTTCACCCTGACCCGGTTCAGACCATCCTCCGGCGCCAGCAGGGTTCCCGTTCCCGGGATCACGCTCACTCCGTTGGCCACAAGCAGCTGTTCGATGCCGCCCACGAGGCTGTCGATGGTCTCGTTTTTGTACTTCAGGATCTCCTCGTAATCGTACGCTGCTTCCTCAGCAAACAGGCCGAACCGCTGGCCTTCCACAGCCTCGCGATACAGCGTGGAGGCGTGGATCATGGCCTTGGCCGGGATGCATCCCCGGTTCAGGCAGGTTCCCCCTACCCTTCGGTTCTCCACCACCGCAGCCTTCAGCCCGGCCTTGGCCGCCTTGATGGCCGCCACGTATCCGCCGGGACCTGCGCCGATCACGATCAGATCAAATCGATTGTCCATATCCTTATTCCTCAAACGCGTATTTCAGCACCGGATGGCGGGCCGCGTTGACCTCATCCAACCGGGTCACCGGGGTATTGACCGGCGCTTCGTGGAGCTTCTCCGGATCGTTATAAGCCAGGTCGTTCAGCTCCAGGAACACATCGATGGCCATGTCCAGAGTCTCTCTGGATTCCGTCTCGCAGGGCTCTGCCATCAGGGCCTCGTGCACCGTCAGCGGGAAGTACATCGTAGGCGGATGGATGCCGCGGTCCAGAAGGCCCTTGGCGATGTCCATGGCCGTCACGCCGGTCTCCTTCGCCTGACGGGAGAGATCCATGACGAACTCGTGCATGCAGATCGCAGGATCGAAGGCCATATCGTAGGCTCCCCGCAGCTTGTTCATCATGTAGTTGGCGTTCAGCACCGCGTTGCCGCTGGCCTGAGGGATCCCTTCCTTTCCAAGCATCTTGATGTAGGCCAGAGCCTTCACCACCACCAGGAAGTTGCCGTAGAAGTTCTTCATCTCGCCCAGGCTCGCCTCTGCCTTTGCGAAGGAAAGACGGTCGACATTAGCGTGGGCGTCGTGATCCGTCACCCCGACACCGGGCAGGAACTTCGCCAGATGCTCTTTGCAGCCCACGGGGCCGGAACCCGGACCGCCGCCGCCGTGGGGCGTGGAGAAGGTCTTGTGCAGGTTCAGGTGCACGCAGTCGAAGCCCATGTCTCCCGGACGGGTCCATCCCATGATGGCGTTCAGGTTGGCGCCGTCATAGTAGCACTGTCCGCCGCATCCGTGGATGATGTCCGTGATCTGCCGGATATTGGGATCGAACAGGCCCGCCGTATTCGGGTTGGTCAGCATCAGACCGGCGATCCGCTGGCCCTCATCGCTTTCGCAGAGCTCCCGCAGCTTATCCACATCCACGCAGCCGGAATCATCGGAATCCACGTTGATGACTTCCATGCCGGCCATCACCGCTGACGCCGGGTTGGTGCCGTGGGCGGAATCCGGTACGATGACCTTCGTCCGCTGGGTGTCGCCGTTTGCCAGATGATACGCCTTGATCAGAAGCAGTCCGGTAAACTCGCCATGGGCGCCGGCTGCCGGCTGGAAGGTGAAGTTCTTCATCCCGGTGATCTCCGCGAGAGCCTGTTCGGCCTCCTTGAGCACCTGCAGACAGCCCTGTGCCGTGCGCAAAGGCTGCAGCGGATGGATCTGGGTGAATCCGGGGAGCGCAGCGATGGCTTCGTTCACCCGGGGATTGTATTTCATGGTGCACGAACCGAGCGGATAGAATCCGTCGTTGACCCCGTGGGCCTTCTTCGCCAGCTCGGTGTAGTGTCTGGAGAGATCGACCTCCGCCATTTCCGGGAGCCGCAGCGGAAGCTGCCGCAGATCCTTTTCTTCCGGCATCCGCACATCGACATCACAGGCCGGAAGTGCGCTGATGCCTCTGCCAGGTCTTGATTTTTCAAAAACTAACATCTGCTCACACCTCCTTCAGAATGTCGATCGCTTTATCGATCTCAGCCTTCGTGTTCATTTCCGTACAGCACCACAGCAGCCGCCCGTCTCCCAGAGGAAGACCGCCGAGAATGCCGGCCTCATCCAGCGCCGCCAGGATCTTGTGGATATCCGTCCCCGACCTCGTCACGAACTCATGGAAAAAGCCGTCGTACTCCACGTCGAACCCGATCTCCTTCATCCGATCCGCCATGTAATGCGCTTTGGAATAGCACTGCTGCGCCGCGCCGCGAAGCCCTCCCGGTCCCATGGCCGACAGATAAACGCCCACGGCCAGAGCGCAGAGAGCCTGATTGGAGCAGATATTGCTGGAGGCTTTCTCCCGGCGGATATGCTGTTCCCTGGCCTGCAGGGTCAGCACGTAGCCGGTCTTGCCGTTGCGGTCAACCGTCTGTCCCACGATCCTGCCCGGAAGGCTCCTCTTCAGAGCGTCCGTGCTGGCCATGAATCCCAGATACGGTCCGCCGAAGGCAAGGGGCAGCCCCAAAGGCTGGCCATCCCCGATGGCGACGTCCGCGCCGTATTCCCTGGGAGTCTTCAGCACGCCCAGGCTCAGGGGATTGACGGACATGACGAAGCGGCAGTTCTTCACGCCATGGGCGATCTCACCGATCAGCTCCGCCTCCTCCAGATTGCCGTAATAGTTCGGGTGCTGGATCAGCACGCAGGAGGTGTCCTCCGTCATCAGTTCACGAAGGGCATCCGTGTCCGTTCTGCCTGCCTTTTCGGGGATCACCACCAGTTCCATGCCGTTTCCGAAGCAGTAGGTCTCGATGACCTTCATGGCGGATGGCTGGATACAGGCGGACACCAGAGCGCGATTGCTCTTGCGGCCGCGGCACATGGCCACAGCTTCTCCGGCAGCCGTTCCTCCATCATAGACAGAGGCGTTGGATACATCCATCCCCGTCAGCTCGCAGATCATAGTCTGGTACTCGAAGATCGACTGCAGCACGCCCTGGCTGATCTCCGCCTGATAAGGCGTGTAGGCCGTCTGCAGCGTCTCGTTGGACAGGACGCTGTTCACGATGGCCGGGATATAATGCCGATATGCTCCGGCACCGCGGAATATGGTGCGGTAGATCTTATTTTTGTCCGCCAGATCGGACATTTCCCGAAGCACTTCCATTTCGGACATTCCCGCGGGGATGCCCAGAGGCTCTTTTAACTTGACTTCATCGGGAACCGGCGCGTAGAGATCCTCCAGACGCTCCATCCCGATTTCGCGCAGCATCTCCTGCTGCTGCGGTTCTGTGTTCGGCACATAGGTACCCATACATTCCACCTTTCCTTCCGGTTATCCTTATTCGTTCGCCACGAATGCCTCGTACTCTTCTGCCGTCATGAAATCCGTGTGATCCGATACGTTCTCCACCCGGATGAACCAGGCGTCGTAGGCGGACTCGTTGATCAGCTCCGGTGAATCCATCAGTGCTTCGTTGACCTCACAGACGGTTCCCGTTACCGGCGAATAGATGTCGGATACCGCCTTGACGGACTCCACATCCGCGAAAACGGCTTCCGCCTCCACCGCGTCGCCTTCCTCGGGAAGGTTGACGAAGACCAGATCCCCCAGGGCGTCCTGGGCGTAATCCGTGATGCCTACCGTGGCGGTATCGCCCTCCAGCTTCACCCATTCATGTGATTTCGTGTACGAAAGGTCTGTTCTGAATTCCATCTCTGTTCTCCTTTTTGTTCCTGTTAAACTTTATATTATTTATGCAAAGGCTGGACATCAGCCCCGCTTATAAAACGGCAGCGGAATGACCTCGGTCTCCACCTGTCTTCCCCGGACGTCCACCACGAGCCTGGTTCCGATCCCGGAAAACTCCTTTGGCACCCGGGCCATAGCGATGGGCTTTTCGCAGCAGGGCGTCTTCGTGCCTGATGTGGTCAGGCCCACCTTATTGCCTTCGGTATCGTAGATGTCCTGATGCTCTCTGACGATGCCGCGGCCGGTGACGGCCAGGCCTACCCGGACGATGTCGGGCTCTCCCGCCTCCTCCATGGGACCTTTGCCGATGAACTCATCCTTCTTCATCTTCACCGCAAAACCAAGTCCTGCGGATATGGGTGAGATCTCGTCGTCCATCTCATGACCGTAAAGAGGCATGCCCGCTTCCATGCGAAGGGTGTCCCTCGCTCCCAGACCGCAGGGGATCAGGCCGAACTCCTCACCGGCATCCAGCAGAGCTTCCCACATCTTTTCCGCCCGGGCTGCGGGGAGGTAGATCTCCACCCCGTCCTCTCCGGTATATCCGGTCTTGGAGACGATGCAGGGGATCCCTGCCACCTGTGAGGCCGTTTTCGCCCAGTAATACTTCTGGGGCAGATCTTCTTCCTTCGCCAGCTTGCGGACTACATCCATGGCCTTGGGCCCCTGAACGGCGATCTGGGCGTACTGATCGGATACATCCGTGAAGGCCACGTCCCCCTTCTGGTGATCCAGCATCCACTGGAAGTCTTTGTCCTTGTTGGCTGCGTTCACCACCAGGAAATACTTTTCTTCACCGAACTTATATACGATCAGATCATCCACCGTACCCCCCTGTTCGTTGCACATGGGGCTGTATCTGGCCTGCTCCACCTTCATGCTGGTGAAATCATTGGTCAGAATATGGTTCAGGTTGGCCAGGGCGTCAGGGCCTTCACAGAGGATCTCGCCCATGTGAGAAACATCGAACATCCCGACGGCAGTCCTCACCGCCAGATGCTCCTTGTTCACACCGGTCCCGTACTGTACGGGAAGGATATAACCGGCGAAGGGTACCATTTTCCCTCCTGCCTTCACGTGCGCGTCATAGAGGGGTGTTTTTCTTTCCATCGTTTTCTCCTTTTATTCAATAATCGATTAACAATATACCACAATCATACATTATCGCACGAAAGTTTCAACCCATTTTAAGAGCATTTTCTGTATACATCATCTGGGGCGATGCTCCGGAAAATGCTCCCGTGTGTTTATTTGATCTTGCGGGCCTCGATGTAGTACCGCTTGTCCTCCGCGTGTCCCATGGAGAAGGTCTTGCGGGGAAGCGGACCGTCGGCCGCGATGGACTTGAACAGATCGTTCTTGTCCATGGCAGGCAGCAGCAGGCCCAGGCAGCCGGGCTCTTTGCCGAGCTTGATGGTGATATCGTCCCCGTGGACGTAGTCGATGCGTCCGCCCTTTTCCTTCAGGTATTCATCCAGGAAGCTCTGCAGTGTTCCGACCTCCAGCTGAGCCTGAGGATCGGGTACCACAAGCGTGCCTTCGCCCTTTTCCCAGGCGTAGCGGATGCGATGCACCCGTCCTTCGCCCTCTGCGCAGGCTTCCGCGCAAAAGCTGTCTTCGCCCGTTCCGGGATAGGAGGCTTTCAGGGAGTCCAGCACATCCTGGGGATCCACGTCGAACAGCACGCGGTGGATGGGCTCGAATTCCAGCGCGTCATCGTAGAGGTTCACCACTTCCACCAGAGCGTATCTGGACAGCAGCGTATCCGCTGTGCCGATGCCCTTGGCTTTTTCTTCCTCGTAATGCGCCTTTGCGGATGCCAGGGAATGGTTCCCGTCGCCGACCGCGAACAGCAGCGGCTTGCCTTCTCCCAGCGCCGCGAGCGCGCTCTGGGAGCTTTCCTTAAGATCTTCTCCGAGGAGCCAGCCAGTGGCGTGCCCGCCTCTTTCCATCATCTCGAAGTCATAGAGCTTCTCCATGCCCTCTCCTGCCTTTGCGGCAGCTTCAAGAGGTCCGATCACGCTGTTGTCGGGATCGTCGATCAGCAGCATGATGTGAGGAAGCTCCAGGCTGGCGTTGCGGCGGACCGCCTGTCTCGGCGGGATCCGGTCCAGCACAGTGCCCTCGGTGGCACGCACCAGAGACGAACTGTCGGGGGAATAATCGTAGTTTTCCAGATCGATCTTGCCGATGAGCCCGCAGCGGACACGGCCATCGCTCTGTACGCGCTCCAGATAGAGCAGCGCATCCGGATAGACCGTGAATACACCGTCCTCCTGATACTTCAGCATGGTCTTGTTGATCTTCTCGATATGCTCCTCGGTATGGCCGTCGGAAAGCTGTGCCTCCGGCAGAATGAGCCGGAAGGTCGACGGCTGATCGCCGACAGTCTGCTCAACGCGCTCCCAGTAATCCGGCTGGGAGGTGAACTGGTCACAGGCCACCACTGCCCAGGTCTCATAGTTCCCGGTAGCGGGAAGAAGAATATCTGCGGGTGAAAAACCGGTCTTGCTCATGTTTTGGTTCCCTCCTTTGTAAAAAAGAGGAGAATACATCAAACAGTGTATTCTCCTCTGTCAGGTGCTCCAGAGTTTCGTCCAGATCTGATCCCTTTTGCCTGAGAGTTTCTGCCGGCGCTTTTCCCGTCAGCATTGCCCCTTCGGCGCCCCGGCCATGGCCTGTCCGGAGTCTCTCACAGATCCTTCATCCTCAAATCACTTCTCGACCCCATTGTATCATCATCCTGGTCAAAAGCAAACAGCAGATTGTGGTTTTTGATGAAAAAATATAGACTCTACCACATGATGATGGCCCTCACCGGGCAGACCGGGGCACAGTACCCGCAGGTCAGGCAGATGTCATGGTCCACCTGGGCAAGCCCCTGCTCATTGCGGAAGATGGCCTTGTTCGGGCAGCGGCTGATACAGGCTCCGCAGCCCTCGCAGTCTCCCTGATCCACGTGGATCCGTTTTGCGCTTACATCCGGCGCGTAATCCTCGGGGATAGTTCCTTCCGCCCAGGAGATCAGCCGGTCGATCTCGTCCGTCTTCCCCATGCCCACCATAATGGACTGGACACCCAGATCCCGGACATAGCCCAGAGCCTTCCGATAATTGCCGGAGAGATTTCCGCCGCCGAAGGCTTTCATGGCGAAGACCCCCTTGCCGGCATCCATGCACCGGCGTATCGCCGCCGCCATCTCCTCAGCCGTACCGGGCTCGCTTCCCTTACGTATCCCGAGTCCGGCGTAGTTGATCAGCGGGAAAACGATGTCGCACGCCGGGACATCCGCCATCCGTTCGACCACATCAACGTGATGGGTGGATACGCCGATCGCTCCGATGACTCCCTCCTCCTTGTACTCCCGCAGGCACTTCCAGGCCCCTGCACGGCTTTCCCAGTCCGGATCCTGTCGTACTTCATGCAGCAGGAAAATGTCGATATAGTCGAGGCCGAGCTCACGCAGGCACTCCTCCACCGCCTCTTCCATGGCATCATAACTGAGCTCC
>CACXCQ010000225.1 GCA_902766185.1 uncultured Eubacteriales bacterium | reverse complement strand
TTCCTTTTCAAAAAGCACAGGCTTAAATCCCCGCAGCGCGAGCACCCGCGCTGCCTCCATTCCCGCAGGCCCGCCGCCGATGACTGCCGCTGTTTCGCCGTTTCCGGCATGATCTAAGCCGGGGAATTCGATCTCCCGGGCGGCTCTGGCGTTCACGGAGCAGCGGATGGGAAGAGCGCTCCCAAGGACACGCTCTCTGCAGTACAGACAGCCGATGCACCGCCGGATCTGATCGGCCTTGCCTGCCTTGGCCTTGTTCATGAACTCCGGATCCGCAAGCTGGGAGCGGCCGAGCCCCACGAAATCACAGACCCCTTCTTCCAGAAGCTGCTCGGCGAAATCGGGATCCTTTATGGTGTTGGTGGCGATGACCGGGATGCTCAGGGCCTCGCGGTAGGCCTTGGCCACGTGCTTTTTCCAGCCCGGAGCGTAGGAGAAAGGCTCGCAGTTGGCGTCGCCGTTTCGCGCGCTGCCGTTGCTGATGTTGATGGCGTCGATGCCGAGGCTCTGCAGATGCTTCGCGATCTCAATGCCGTCTTCCAGGGTCAAAAACCCCGGCACGGGAGTCATTTCGTCTCCGCACATCCGCAGCATGATGGGATAGCGGGGACCGAGCTTCTCGCGGATGCCTTCAATGATCTGGGCCACGAAGCGGCAGCGGTTCTCCACGGACCCGCCGTACTCGTCGGTCCGCCGGTTGTAGTATTTGCTGAAGAACTGGGCGATGAGGTAGCCGTGGGCGCCGTGAAGCTCGACGGCGTCATATCCTGCCTTTGCGCAGCGCACGGCGGCATCGATGAACTTCTGCTGGACCCGCTGGATGTCCTCGATGGTCATGGCCTTGGGCACCGGCTTTCCGTCGGCGATGGGCACGGCGCTGGGGGCCAGATTGTCCCGGCCGGTGAACGCCGGATTCGAGGTCGCCCCGCCGTGGTGGATCTGGGCCACCACGCGGCAGTCGTACATGTGCACCGCGTCAGTCAGCTCCTCCAGAGCGGAGATGTGATAGTCCCGGGCAGCCCGCAGATTGTGGATGGAGGGGATGCTGTCCACGTCATCCACGCCGGTGTATTCGGTGATGATCATGCCGAGCCCGCCTTTGGCCCGCTCCTGGTAATAGCGGATCTGGCGGGGAGTGGGAAGTCCGTCCTTATCGGCCATGTCCGTGGCCATGGGCATCATGACGCCCCGGTTTTTGATGGTCATGGAACCGATGGTTCCCGGTGAGAAGAGTTTCGAATAGGTCATGGTTGTTCTCCCTTTCTGTTCCATAGTCCGACAACGTTCCGGTCAGATGAAGTAGACCGGCTCCCATTCCCCCAGGAGGTCGCTGAGCTTCTTCCCGTAAAAGAAGTCCCGGGTCATTTTATCGTATTCTTTCCACATGGGGAGTGTCAGGCAGACGTCCGCGCGGGGACAGTCGTACTCGGGATTTGCCAGGCATGCCACCGGCGACAGAGACCCCTCCATGAGTTCCAGGATCTCACCCACAGAGTACTCCTCGGGGCTTCTGCAAAGGCTGTACCCGCCGCCTTTGCCGCTGACGCCGTTCACCATCTTCCCCTTCACCAGCTCCTTCACGATGATCTCCAGGTATTTCTTGGAGATGTCCTGGCGCTCGGCGATGGATTTTAAGGGGATGCAGCCCTCGTTTTCATGCTGGGCAAGATCGATCATCACGCGCAGCGCGTAGCGTCCTTTGGTTGAAATCATTATCCGCACCTCCCAGTCTGTCGTTTTGCCTATTATACCACAGGAAGAATAGGTGTAATAGACTTTTCACCTGCCTGGAGCATTCTTCGCGCATATATGGTAAAATAGTACCGTAACCGGGCTAAACCACGATTCTTATACGAGGTATGTGATGAGGAAAAGAGCGATGAAACGACGGAAATGGATAATTACCGCGGTGATGCTGGGCCTGATCCTGGCCCTGACCTGCCTTTGCGCGTGCCTCGACGAGGAGGAATCCGACGGCGGGATGAAAAAGACCACCGCGGGAATGAGCATCAAGGTGGATGAGTCCACCGGCGACATGAGCATCAAGCGGCCGAAGATCAAAGACCCCGCGCCCATGGGCGAGGAGGATACCTGGACGGTCTTCGTGTACCTTTGCGGATCGGATCTGGAGTCCCGGCTGCTGTTCGGCGGGGCGGGCACTGCCGATTTGAAGGAGATGTGCAAGGCAACGGCCAGCGAAGATGTGCGCTTCGTGATCGAGACCGGAGGGAGCGATTACTGGCACAGCAGCAAGGTGGACAGCGATGTCATGGGCCGCTACGTGATACAGAAGGGCAAGCTGAAGAAGGTGGAGGAGAGAAAGCAGGCCTCCATGGGCAAGACGAAGACCCTGACGGATTTCCTGCAGTGGGGCATCCGCAATTACCCGGCGGAGCACATGGGCATAATCTTCTGGAATCACGGTGGCGGGAGCATCGCCGGCGTCTGCTTCGACGAACTGGCGGACGATGATTCCCTGACGCTGCGGGAGATCGACGCAGGGCTGCTCAGCCTGGTGGAGAGCGGTGAGCTGACGGACAAGTTCGAATTCATCGGCTTTGACGCCTGCCTGATGGGCACAGTAGAGGCGGCCAATATCGCGGCTTCCTACGCGGACTACATGGTCGGCTCCCAGGAGAGCGAGCCGGGTTCCGGATGGGACTATACCGCCGTGGGAGACTATCTGGCGAAGAATCCGGACGCGGACGGGGCCGGCGTGGGCAAGGTCATCTGCGACAGCTTCAAGAAGCAGTGCCAGGAATCCGGCGACGGGCAGATCGCCACGATGTCGGTCATTGACCTGTCGAAGATGAACAAAGTGCTGAAGAAGTTCAACGCCTTCGCACAGGAGATGTATGAGAAGAGCGAGAAGAAGAACACCCTGACGAAGATGGTGCGAAAGATCAATGGTGTGGACAACTTCGGCGGCAACAACCGGGCGGAGGGTTACACCAACATGGTGGATATGGGAGGAATGATCTCCTCCTGCAAAGGCTGGTCCGAAGCTGCGCAGACCGCCAGGAAGGCGCTGAACGGCGCGGTGGTCTACAAGATCTCCGGCTCCGACCATCAGAAGGCCTCCGGACTTTCGGTCTATTATCCTCTGGAGCTGCCGGGATCCCAGGAGATGAACGTCTTCCAGAGCGTCTGCGTCAGTCCCTACTACATGTCCTTCGTGGGGCGGCAGGGTTACGGCAGCGTGAACAACGGCGATACCGAGGACTATGAAGAAGAGGAATTGTTCGACGGCGGGATATGGAACTGGATCAATGAGTTCCTGTTCGATGAAGAGTCCGGGGACTACGTCTACGAGGAGGACGAGGACAGCGGCTTCTGGGATTTCCTCGATGAGCACGAGGAGGAGGCCCAGAGCGAGCTGATCACCTTCAAGAAGAAGCCCGGGATGAACAAGAACGGTGTGTTCCGCTTCGTCCTGGATAAGAAAGGCCTGCAGAACACTTCGGATGTGCTGGCTCTGGTGTATCAGGAGATGGACGACGAGACCATGGTGGAGCTGGGAGAGACCTACGATGTGGATGTGAACTGGGATACCGGCGTGGTCAAGGATAATTTCGACGGATACTGGCTTTCCCTGCCCGACGGGCAGAACATGGCCACCTACATCGTGGACGTGACAGACGACTACATCGTTTACACCTCACCGATCCTGCTGAACGATGAGGAGACCTACCTGCGGATGCGGCAGTACTTCGATGACGGGTCCGTGAAGGTGGAAGGGGCCTGGGAAGGAATCGACGAATGCGGCGCGTCCTCCAGGGACATCGTCAAGCTCCAGAAGGGAGATAAGATCAGACCTCTCTACTACAGCATCGATGAGGATGGAGAGGACGCGGGAGATTATGAGGGCGAAGCCTTCACCGTGAAGGGCAAAAAACTCAAAATCGATTACGATTACATGTATCCCGGAGACTACGCCTACGCCTTCTGCATCACCGATGTGTACGGCGATGATTACATCACAGACCCGGCGGAGTTCCACATCAATAAGCGCGGCGAGATCTCATTCTACGAGATGTAGCCGCGGGGACAGCGGCGGATCCGGCGGACGCGGCCGGATCCGCGGCCTAGTTATTGACGCCGTGATGCACCATGGGGGAATCCGGAGTGATGGCCTTGAAGACGTAACCCTTTTTCTTTCCCCACTTGATGATGGCCGGAAGGGCTTTTGCCGTGGTTCCCTTCGCGTCGGTATCGTGCATGAGGATCACGTTGTAGGTGTCTTTGCTGCAGCCGTTCTTCACGGACCGGACGATCTGCTTTACCGGGATGTTGTTCCCCGAGGCGTCCGTGGAATCCACGTTCCAGTCGTCGTAGAAGTAGCCGCTGCGCTGGACCTTTTTCACCAGCTTGCCCATGATGCCCTTGGAGTACTCCGCGCTGACCGTGTTGGAGCTTCCGCCCGGGAAACGGATGACGAAGGGCTCGTAATCCAGATCTTTTTTCAGGGCGTCCCCAAGTGTGTTGATGTTTTTCATAAAGGCAGGAACGGAGGCGTAGATCTTGCCGTAGTCGTGGGAGTTTCCGTGGATGCCGATTGTGCAGCCGTCCTCCAGGGCGCGCTTCATCAGATCGATCTTCTCCTGATCGCCGTCGTAGCCGATGACGAAGAAGGTGGCGGGAACGTTGTATTTCTCCAG
>CACXCQ010000224.1 GCA_902766185.1 uncultured Eubacteriales bacterium | reverse complement strand
GGCGCAGAACCTGGAAGAAGACAATGTCGGTGTCGTAATCCTCGGATCCGACAGAGAGATCAAGGAAGGCGATATCGTCAAACCGACGGGCACCGTAGTAGAGGTCCCGGTAGGCGATGCCATGCTGGGGCGCGTAGTCAACGCCCTCGGCCAGCCTTTGGACGGCAAAGGCCCCATCGTGACCGACCAGACACGGCCCATCGAGAGCCCGGCGCCTGGCGTGCTGCAGAGACGTTCCGTATATGAACCGCTGCAGACCGGTATCAAGGCCATCGACGCCATGATCCCCATCGGCAGAGGCCAGCGTGAGCTGATCATCGGCGACCGGCAGACCGGTAAGACCGCGATCGCGGTGGACACGATCCTGAACCAGAAGGGTGAGGACGTGATCTGCATCTACGTAGCCATCGGCCAGAAGGCCTCCACCGTTGCACAGCTGGTGCAGACCCTGGAGGACAAGGGCGCCATGGAATACAGCATCGTCGTATCCGCGACAGCATCGGACGTTGCTCCGCTGCAGTACATCGCGCCGTACGCCGGATGCGCCATCGGAGAATATTTCATGCATCAGGGCAAGCATGTGCTGATCATCTACGATGACCTCAGTAAGCACGCGGTGGCCTACCGTGCCATGTCCCTGCTGCTGAGAAGACCGCCGGGCCGTGAAGCGTTCCCGGGCGACGTCTTCTACCTGCACTCCAGACTGCTGGAGAGAGCGGCCAAGCTGTCCGATGATCTGGGAGGCGGTTCCCTGACGGCACTGCCCATCATCGAGACCCAGGCCGGAGACGTTTCGGCGTACATCCCCACCAACGTCATTTCCATTACTGACGGACAGATCTTCCTGGAGACGGAGCTGTTCTTCTCCGGACAGCGTCCGGCCATCAACGCCGGTATCTCCGTATCCCGAGTCGGCGGCGACGCGCAGATCAAGGCCATGAAGAAGGTCGCCAGCTCCGTCAAGCTGGAACTGGCCCAGTACAGAGAGCTGGCCAGCTTCGCCCAGTTCGGTTCCGATATCGACAAGGAGACCAAGGCGCGGCTGGATCACGGCGAGATCCTCATGGAGATCCTGAAGCAGCCGCAGTACCAGCCCATCCCCGTAGAAAACCAGGTCATGCTGATCTACGCGGCCACCAATAAGTATCTGGGCAAGATCGGTCCGGCAAGGATCAAGGATTTCGAGAAGAAGTTCTACGACTATATGAGCGCGGTCTATCCGGATGTGGGCAAGAGCATCAAATCCGAGCGCGTCATTACGGACGCCACGGAAGCCCGCCTGAAGGAGGGCATCGAATCCTGCATCGAGAAGTATCTGAAGGAGATCGGCGCGACCGACGTCATCGCTCCTGAGGACCTGGATTCAGATGGAGACGAGGCACCGGCGGAAGTTGAAGCATAGACAGCGCAAAGGCAGGTCCGACCGGGTCCTGCCGGGATATACATAATATAATGAAGAAGGAGGTGTGAGCATGGCAAGTGAGAGCATACAGGACATCAAGCGGCGGATCCGAAGCGTAACCAGCACGGAGCACATTACCAGCGCGATGAAACTGGTCTCTGCAGGCAAACTTCGTAAGGCGAAGGCCATCTACGAAAAGACGAATGCAAACTCACACTATATAACCAATACAATCAGGGAAATGTTCAACAGCAACCAGGAAATTCCGCAGGAATACCTGGAGGGCAACCGGGAGATCAAGACCACCTGCTACATTATCTGTACCAGCAGCAGGGGGCTGTGCGGAGGATTCAACAGCAACATCCTCAAGGAAGCGCAGAGAGAGATCGATAGCGACCCGGAGAAGCCGGTCATCGTTGCTGTCGGCAGCAAGGGCAAGGAATACTTCGAGAAGCGCGGCTTCGAGATCCACAGCTCTTACCTTTCGCCGCCGGAGAGCATTTCCTTCCTGGAGAGCAGAGAACTGAGTGCGCCGATCATCGAGATGTACAACAATAAGGAGATCGATGAAGTGGTTCTGATCTACACGGCGTTCATCAGCAGTCTGGAGCAGGAAGTCCGGAACGAGCGTCTGCTGCCCTTCGCGGTGGAGAGCGATCCGGATTACGAGAAGTCATACAACTCAGTGGAGTACGAGCCGTCGGTAGAAGAGGTCTTCAACTATCTGGTTCCCAAGTACGTGGAGACCATGATCTACTCCGCGGTAGTCGAGTCGGCTACCTGCGAGCACGCGGCCCGGCGGATGGCGATGGAAAACGCCACCGACAATGCCAGAGAGATGCTGGATGACCTGAACCTGACCTACAACAGAGCGAGACAGTCCGCGATCACGGACGAGATCATCGAGATCGTAGCCGGTTCTGAAGCACAGAATTAAACATTGGAGGCAAATATGAGCAAGGGAAGAATACATCAAATCATCGGTCCTGTTATCGATATCAAGTTCAAAGAGGATGAGATGCCGGAACTGATGAATGCGGTCGACATCGAACTGGATGGCAGAAGGATCGTTACCGAGGTTGCCCAGCATCTGGGCGATGACGTTGCCAGATGCGTGGCTCTGTCCTCCACAGACGGTCTGCGCAGAGGAATGGAGGCAAACGATACCGGCGGTCCCATCTCGATCCATGTCGGCAAGGAAGTTCTTGGCCGGATGTTCAACGTAATCGGCGAACCCATCGATGACAAACCGCCGCTTGATACGGAGACCATCGCAGCCATCCACAGAGCGGCACCGCCCTTTGAGGAGCAGGACACTTCCGCGCAGATCTTCGAGACAGGCATCAAGGTCATCGACCTGATCGCGCCCTATACCCGAGGCGGTAAGGTCGGTCTGTTCGGAGGCGCGGGCGTCGGCAAGACGGTTCTGATCCAGGAGCTGATCAACAACATTGCTAAGGAGCACGGCGGTATTTCCGTATTCGCCGGCGTAGGCGAGCGTACCAGAGAGGGTAACGACCTCTATTGGGAAATGGTCGAATCCGGCGTTATCGACAAGACGGCCATGGTCTTCGGACAGATGAATGAGCCGCCTGGAGCGAGAATGAGAGTAGGTCTGACGGGCCTGACCATGGCGGAGTACTTCCGTGATGTGGAGAACCAGGACGTACTGCTGTTCATCGACAACATATTCAGATTCACACAGGCAGGATCGGAAGTATCAGCTCTGCTGGGACGTGTGCCTTCC
>CACXCQ010000223.1 GCA_902766185.1 uncultured Eubacteriales bacterium | reverse complement strand
GGGAGCATCGGCCTCGTAAACCGTCTCGGATTCCTTCAGCTGTGTCTCCTGACGCATAGTTTGCAATATATTTTTTATGTCTACTTGTTCGCCTTCCGGTTCCTGCGGCAGAATGGAGCCGCGGATCTCCTTCGGTTTCTCTGAAGTGGCCGGATCTTCCGCTGCTGGCCCCTCCCCGCTCCGTTCTGCGGGCTGTTGCGCCTCTGTATCCGGCTTTTCCGGCTGCACTGCCTTTGCCGCATCGGCCACCGGGATCGCTTTTTTCTTATCCAACGCCGCGCTCACCGCTTCCGCGATGAAATCTTCCACGGCAAAATCGTCATCGAAGCGGATCTCCTTCTTCGTGGGATGGACGTTGACGTCAAGCTGGTCCGCCGGAAGCTGCAGAAACAGGAACGCTATGGGGAATCTGCCGGTGAACAGGCGTTCGCGATAGGCGCGTTCCAGCCCGTGCTCCATGACTCTGCTGATGACGGTACGGCCGTTGACGCAGAAGAATTCCCTGCTCCGGGATGTGGCAGATGTGCCCGGGGATGAAACGAATCCGCGGAGGATCATCCCCTTCCCTGAGGCGTCTACAGGAACGAGATCACGGCTCATTTCCCTGCCGTAGACGCGCTGGATGTTGTCCAGGATGCTCCCTTTGCCGGTGGTCCGGAAGACTTCCTTGTTTCCGTTGATCAGCCGGAACCGGACGTCGGGATACGCCAGCGCGATCCTGGACATGAGATCGATGATACGCCTGGCCTCCGCCCCGTCGGTTGCCAGAAACTTCCGGCGGGCGGGAACATTATAAAAGAGATCCCGTACGGTTATCGTGGTGCCGTCGGGACAGCCGGTGGCGGTATTGCTGAGGACTTCGCTCCCCTCGCATACGACGTGGCGCCCGGTGTGGGCGTCTCTGGTTTTGGTGATCATATCCACTCTGGCCACAGCGCAGATGCTGGCCAGTGCCTCTCCCCGAAAGCCCAGGCTGCGGATGGCGTCAAGATCGGATTCCGTAGAGATCTTGCTGGTAGCGTGCCGCCGGAAGGCCAGCTCCGTTTCCTCTCCCGGGATGCCGCATCCGTCGTCGGTGACGCGAAGGTATTCCGCACCGCCCTTCCGGATCTCCACGACGATAGATCCGGCATCAGCGTCCAGGGCGTTTTCCACCAGTTCCTTGACGATGGAAACGGGACGGTCGATGACCTCGCCGGCCGCGATCTTATCCGCGACAGTTTTGTCCAGTACTCTGATCATAGATACTCCTTCAGTTCCTCCAGAATGCGCAGCGCCTGAGAAGGCGTAGTCTCCATCAGATCCAGCGTCCTGATCCGGTGGATGACGGAATCATACCGCGGATCGGGCAGTTGAGTGAAGAGAGAAAGCTGCTCCTCTGCCCCGCCCGGTGCTTCCCCCGCTGGGGATGAGGCCTCAGAAGAGGCCAGATCTTCCTCTGAGGCGGATAAAGCCGTTTCGGCGGACAACGAAGCGACAGCGGAGGTATTGTCCCTGAGATCGCCGCTGAGAGCCTCAAGATGCACCTGGGCCCTGTCCACCAGTTCCTTTGGGGCTCCCGCCAGGCGGGCCACATGGATCCCGTAGCTGCGGCTGGCGCTTCCCTCTACGATCTTATGCAGGAAGATCACCTCGCCGTTTTCCTCCGAGACATCCACGTTCAGGTTGCGGACTCCGTTCATGGTCTCCTCCAGAACGGTCATCTCGTGGTAGTGGGTGGCGAAAAGGGTCCGGATCATGCGCCCGGGATCGCAGAGGTATTCCGCGGCAGCCCAGGCGATGGACAGACCGTCGTAGGTGCTGGTTCCCCTGCCGATCTCATCCAGGATGACCAGACTGCGCTCCGTCGCGGTATTCAGGATGTGGGAAAGTTCGCTCATCTCCACATAGAACGTACTCTCTCCCTGTGCCAGGTTGTCGGATGCGCCGATTCTGGTGAATATCCGGTCGCATACCCCGATGCGGGCAGCGGAGGCCGGAACGAAGCAGCCGATCTGGGCCATGAGGACGATGAGCGCAGTCTGCCGCATGTACGTGGATTTACCGGACATGTTGGGGCCGGTAATGATCTGCATGCAGGCGTCCTGCCGGTCGATCCAGGTGTCGTTGCTGACGAAGAGCCCGTCCCGGATGGTCTGCTCGATCACCGGATGGCGTCCCCGTTCGATCATGATCACGTCTCCCTCATTCACCTCCGGGCAGACGTAGTCATTGTGATCGCTGACATGGGCGAATGACGTGAGGGCGTCCAGAGCCGCAATGGCAGAAGAGGTCTCCTGGATCGCCGGGGTCTGCTCCTGGATCTTCAGCCTGACTTCTGTGAACAGCTCGTACTCCATCTTGTTGATCTCTGTCTCCGCGTTCAGCACCAGCCGTTCCGTTTCCTTCAGCTGAGGCGTCACGAAGCGCTCGCTGCCCACCAGCGTCTGCTTGCGGATATAGTCCTCCGGCACGAGATCGTAGGCGGACTTGGTGACCTCCAGGTAATAACCGAAGACCTTATTGAAGCCCACCTTCAGGTTCTTGATGCCGGTGCGTTCCCGTTCGGAGGCTTCCAGAGAGGCGATCCAGTCCCGCGCGTCGCTGATGGAGGCCTTGCGCTCATCCAGCTCCGGCGAATAGCCATCCCGGATCAGTCCGCCCTCCGTTACGGTGAATGGCGGTTCCTCCACGATGCTGCGGCCGATGAGCTCGTAGATATCCTCCAGTCCGTGGATCTGCTCATCGAGCTCGCGCAAAAGCTGGCTTTCGCTTCCTTCAAGAAGCCGCTTGATCTCCGGAAGGCATCCGCAGGAGCTGCGCAGGGCGATCAGGTCACGGCCGTTGGCCCTGCCGGTGGCAATGCGGCCCGCCAGGCGCTCAAAGTCGTAGATCCTCTTCAGCTCCTCCTTCAGATCGTTGCGGCGCAGAGCGTCTGCCGCCAGCTCCGCCACGGCTTCCAGCCTGCGGCAGATCCGGGGACAGTCGTTCAGCGGAGTGCGGATCCACTGCTTCATCAGCCTTGAGCCCATGGCCGTATGGGTCCTGTCCAGAACGCCGAGAAGAGAACCCTTCGTCGTCTTCTCAAACAGGGTCTCGGTGAGTTCCAGATTACGGATGGTGGCCTTGTCCAGAGACATGTGGTCTCCGGTGGCATAGATGATTGGACGGGTGATGTGGCTCAGGTCGTTCTTCTGGGTATCGTGGATGTACAGCAAAAGCGAGCCCAGTGCGATCTGGGCCGCTGAACCGGCAGTGATGCCCAGTCCCTGCAGCGAGCCGGTGCCGAACTGCAGGCGGATACGATCCTCCATGGCCTCGGTCCGGTAATAAGCGTCATCGATCTGATTCAGACAGGCTGATGTGGTCACGCCCAGGGTCTGCATGTCCAGCCTTTGGGCGGTGAGCTCGCTGTAGAGGATCTCCCGGGCGCTGATCTTCACCAGCTCGTCCTGCAGCGAGGATTCCCCGCTCTCTCCGGTCATGGTGGTGAGGCGCAGCTCTCCGGTGGAGATATCGCAGTAAGCGAGGCCGTACTCCATCTGTGTTGAGGAGACTGTTCCCCTTCTCTGGGCCGTCTCCGTCACGTGTACGGAAGCGATATAGTTATTCTCATCCTCCCTTAGAGAAGCGGTGCTCAGCACGGTGCCCGGGGTGACGATGCGGACCACCTCGCGGCGGACCAGTCCCTTCGCCGATGCGGGATCCTCCGTCTGTTCGCAGATGGCCACCCGGTAGCCCTTCTCGATCAGACGGGCAATATAAGTATCCGCGGAATGGAAAGGGACTCCACACATGGGAGCCCTTTCTTCCAGTCCGCAGTTCTTACCGGTCAATGTCAGTTCCAGTTCCCGAGACACGAGTTTCGCGTCCTCGAAGAACATTTCGTAGAAGTCACCGAGACGGAAAAACAGGATCTCGTCCTTGTATTGTTCCTTGATCTCGATGTACTGCTGCATCATCGGTGACAGCTTCGATGCCATGTTTTGCCTTTCTGTTCGTTACTGTTATTTGTTGCCTGCAGCCTTGTACGCTTCGATGCCGAGCTTGATCAGCTCCGCGCCTCTTCTCATGGATTCCTGGTTCAGCACGTAGGCGATACGCATTTCGTTCTTGCCCAGGCCCGGAGTGGCGTAGAATCCGGCAGCGGGAGCGAACATGACGGTCTCGCCGTTGTCGTCGAATTCCTTCAGCAGGAACATCAGGAAGTCTTCCGCATCCTCAACGGGCAGCTTGCAGGTCAGATAGAAAGCTCCGCCGGGCTTCTGGCAAACGATGCCCGGGATCTGGGACAACTCTTCATAAGCTGCGTTTCTGCGGCCTTCGTATTCTGCCTTGGCCTCGTCGTAGTAGGACTTGTCCAGACGGTAGAGCGCTGCTGCGCCGACCTGCTCAAGGGTAGGACAGCAAAGTCTGCCCTGGGCCAGCTTCAGGATGCCGCTCATCAGTTCCTCGTTCTTGCTCATGACGCAGCCGACACGGGCTCCGCAGGCGGAGAATCTCTTGGATACGGAGTCGACGATGACCACGCGGTCAGCGATATCCTCCAGCATACCGAAGGAAGTGACTTCTCTGCCGTCATAAGCGAACTCTCTGTATACTTCGTCGGAGATGATCCACAGATCGTGCTCCTTGGCGATCTCGCCGATCAGCTTCATCTCATCGAGGGTAAGGACGCGTCCCGTGGGATTTCCCGGGCTGATGCAGCAGATGGCCTTGGTGTTCTCGGTAATGGATGCCTCGATCAGCTCCCGGTCTGCCCAGGCGTAGCCGTCTTCAGCCTTTGTGGTGATGGGCACCAGCTTGCCGTTGACCTGGTTGCAGAACGTGTTGTAGTTGGTGTAGAACGGCTCTGCGATGACCGCTTCTTCGCCGGGGTTCAGCAGTGCGGTAAAGATCATGGTCAGGGCTTCCGAACCGCCGTTGGTGATCAGGATATTGTTCCGCTCGAAGTGCATATCGTACTGCTTGTTGTAGTCGATGATGGCATCCACCAGCTCCGTTACGCCGCCGGACTCCGCATAAGCGATGACCTTCTTGTCGAATCCGCGGATGGCTTCCATGAAGCACTCCGGTGTTTCCACATCCGGCTGACCGATGTTCAGGCGATAGACCTTCTTTCCTTCCGCCTCAGCCTCGAACGCGAACGTGTTGAAGCGCCGGATCGGTGAAAACTGCATTGAACCAACTCTCTTTGATACTTCCATTTCCTTAAAACCCTCCTCAAAATCTAAACACTGTTTTATCATTTCAGCTCTTCATGGGACGCAGAAACAATGCGGTCCACATCAGCATCGCTGACTTCATTATCGCACAGTTTCTTCCTCATGAAAAGAAGATATTCAATATTTCCTTTGGTCCCGGTGACCGGGGAGTAATCCAGTCCCCATGAGTGCAGACCGCAGTCCTCTCCATACTCCATCACCTGCCGGATGACCTGCCGGTGGACGGCGGGATCCCGCACGATCCCCTTCTTTCCCACCTGTTCTCTTCCCGCTTCGAACTGGGGCTTCACCAGGCAGACCAGCTGCCCTTCTTCTCCCAAAAGCTGGCTGGCCACAGGCAGGACCAGCTTCAGCGAAATGAAGGATACATCGATGGAGATGAAGTCCACGTCCCGGCCGATCTGATCCACGTCCAGGTAGCGGACGTTGGTCTTCTCCATGTTGGTCACCCGGGGGTCATTGCGCAGCTTCCAGTCCAGCTGGCCGTAGCCCACATCGATGCACCAGACGTGGTCCGCTCCGTTCTTGAGCATGCAGTCGGTGAATCCTCCGGTGGAAGCGCCGATATCCACTGCCTTTGCGCCGTGAAGATCCAGGGAAAAAGCCTTCATGGCCTTCTCCAGTTTGAGCCCGCCCCTGCTCACGTAGGGACAGGCGGCCTCCTTGACGAGGATATCCGCCTGCTCATCCACCTTTGTTCCCGGCTTATCCAGCCGCTGTCCGTCCACGTAGACCAGCCCCGCCATGATGGATGCCTTGGCCTGCTCGCGGGATGGAAAAAGACCCCGCTCGGCGGTCAGTATGTCCAGTCGTTTCTTCAAGGCTGCTGCGGCTCCTTTCTGTTCTGCAGAGACAGCTCCTTGCGGATCCTGCCGGCGATGGACGCTGCGTCCAGACCGTATTTTTCGTACAGACCAGTCTGCGTCCCATGGGGAATGAATGAATCCGGCCAGCCCAGATTCACCACATGGGCGCAGTCGTGTCCTTTGCGGGCCAGACACGCGGTGAGGGCCTCCCCTTCCCCGCCGCTGATCACATTGTCCTCGAGGGTGACGATCAGCGGGTGATCAGATGCTGCTTCCAGGATCATCTCTTCATCCAGCGGCTTCAGGGATGCCATGTTCACGACACCGGCGCTTATCCCTTCCTTCTCGAGAAGCTCAGCGGCCTGTATCGCGTGGGAAAGCATGGGGCCGACCGCCCAGATGTCCGCGTCGTTTCCATCCTTTACGCGCTGGGAATGGCCCGGCTCGAAGGGCGGAAGCTCAGGTTCTCGCAAGGCTTCTCCGCGGGGATACCGGATGGCGCAGGGATGAGGACAGTTCAGGCTGTAATCCATCATTTCCTCGAGCTGCGCGGCCGTGGCCGGCGCAAGCATCACCAGGTTCGGCATGGATCGCAGATAGGAGAGATCGAAGATGCCGTGGTGGGTCTCTCCGTCCGCTCCCACGATGCCGGATCTGTCCAGACAGAAGACCACGGGAAGATCCTGCAGGCAGACGTCCTCGAGGATCTGGTCATAGGCCCGCTGCAGGAATGTGGAGTACACCGCCGCGTAAGGCTTTTTCCCGCCGGAGGCAAGTCCCGCGCAGAAGGTCACCGCATGCCCCTCTGCGATACCGGTATCAAAGGTCCTGTTTGGGAATATCCGCTGGAATTCCTCCAGCCCCGTTCCATCGATCATGGCCGCGCTTACGGCAACGATCCGATTATCCTGAAACGCCATGCGCTGAAGCTTCTGGCCGAAGACGCGGGACCAGGAAGGACTGCCTTTGCCGGAAAGTGACTTACCGGTCTCCACATCGAAGGGGCCGATGCCGTGGAAGCGCTCCGGATGAGCCTCGGCGTGGGAGTATCCCTTGCCCTTGTACGTCAGCGCGTGGATCAGCACTGGGCCGCCGATCTCTCTGGCGTCCTCAAGCACTCCGCACAGCTCGCGGATATCGTGGCCGTCCACAGGGCCGATGTACTTGAATCCCAGTTCCTCGAAAATGATCCCGTCATCCAGGACGGAGTATTTGATCTTTTCTTTGGCGTGCTGCAGACCGGACACCAGATCGTCGCCGATCACCGGCACCCGGGATACTCCGGTCTTGATCCTGTTCTTCACGTTGGCGTAACCGGCGGTTCCGCTGAGGCGGACAAGGTGCCGCGACAGTCCGCCGATGTTGGCGCCGATGGACATGCCGTTGTCGTTCAGCACCACGATGAGGTCGGACTGCAGATGACCGGCATTGTTCAGCGCTTCGAAGGCCCCGCCTCCGGTGAGCGCGCCGTCGCCGATGACGGAAATGACGCGGTAGTCCTCGCCGGAAAGATCCCTGGCCGTGGCCAGGCCCAGTCCAAGACCGATGGATGTGCTGCTGTGGCCTGTATCGAACACGTCGTACTCGCTTTCGCAGCGCTTGGGAAAGCCGCTGATGCCGCCCTCCTGCCGAAGGCGGGAAAACTCCTCGACCCTTCCGGTGAGGATCTTGTGGACGTAGGACTGGTGCCCCACGTCCCAGATCAGTTTGTCTTTTGGCGTGTCGAATACCCGGTGCAGAGCGATGGTCAGCTCCACCGCTCCCAGGCTCGAGGCCAGATGTCCCCCTGTCCGGGAAACGGAATCCACGAGAAAATCCCGGATCTCATAGGACAGGAGCTCCAGTTCATCGTAATCCATTTCCTTCAGGTCTGCCGGGAAATCGTGTTGTTTTAAATATTTGCTCATTGTATTCGCTCCGGAGCCTATTTCACCCTGACTTCCAGTTTCCTGGCAAGGCTGGTGAACAGCTCAGCATTGTCATAGTAGCAGGACAGGGCGTCCACTGCCGTATCCGTCAGTTCCTTCAGCCGCTTCTTCGAAGCGTCAAGGCCGTGAACCGCGGGATAGGTCGCCTTCTGGTTCTCACTGTCCATTCCTGTTTTCTTTCCAAGTTGCTTTTCGTCGCCGATGACGTCCAGGATATCGTCGCAGATCTGGAAGGCAAGCCCCAGATTCTCGGCGTAGATGGTCATGTTCTCCAGCATTTCACCATCAGGTTCGCCCATTCTGGCTCCAGCCCGGACCGCGGCGACGATCATGGCTGCGGTCTTGTTCAGGTGGATGAAATCGAGCATTTCGGGAGAACAGGTCTTGTTTTCACTTTCCATGTCGGCGATCTGACCGGCGACGACTCCCCGGCAGCCGCACCCCTTGGTGATCTCATAGGCCGCGCGGATCCGCTTGTTCAGCGCGTGGTGATCATCCAGATACAGCAGCATATCCCGCTGCATAGCTTCGTAGGCCGCGGACTGCAGTCCATCTCCGGCCAACGTGGCCACGGCATCACCGTAGACGATATGGTTGGTGGGGATGCCCCGGCGCAGGTCATCGTTGTCCATGCAGGGCAGATCGTCGTGGATCAGCGTGTACGTATGGATGTATTCGATGGCGCAGGCGTAAGGCAGCGCCTCCTCGAATTTGCCGCCGGTGAATTCACAGGACGCCAGGAGCAGAACTGGCCGAAGGCGCTTGCCTCCTGCCATCAGGCTGTATTTCATGGAATCATACAGCGTGATGCTCTTGTGATCGATGTCCGGCAGGAAATCCGTCAGGTGTTCTTCCAGAAACGCCTTGTACTCTTCGATGGTATACTCTCTCATGGTTACACCTCGCTTGTATCCGCTTCTCTGGTCAGGGTCTCGATCTGCTGGACCGCGTCATCCAGGACCTGACGGCATTGCTGATAAGCCTTGAGCCCTTCCCGGTAGCTGCTGATGGCCTCCTCCAAAGGAACATCCTGAGCCTTCAGCTTTTCGGAAGCCTCCTCAAGCTGCTTCAGGGATTCCTCGAAGGTGGGTCTAGGTCTGCTTTTGCTCATTTCAGTGTCTCCTTCCTGCAGGTACGGATATCGGCGTCAGCGCTGCCGTCTCTGAGGCGCAGCGTCACCGAATCCCCCGCGGACAGTTCATCGACAGAACGGATCACCTTTCCGCCGGGATCGGTGATCATGGCGTATCCCCTGTCCAAAACGGCGAAGGGATTTGCCGTTTCAATGATCTCCCGAAGAAGCTCGATGCGGTGCTCCCCTCTGGAGATCCGTTCCTTCAGTGTGCTGTGCATGCTCTCGGCGATCTGGTCGAGATGCATCTGCTCATAATCTATTCTGGACCGGATGCCGGATGCAAAGGCAGCCGGGTCCATCGCCTCAAGCCTCTGCCGGGCGACCCTCGTGCGATGAAGCAGAGCGCTGGTCATGTCCTGCTGCAGGGCATCCATGTACTGCCTCAGCTGTGCGGTGTCCGGAACGGCCATCTGCGCAGCGGCCGTAGGCGTTTCCGCCCGGATATCCGCAACGAAATCCGCAATGGTGAAGTCCGTTTCATGACCCACAGCGGAGATCACCGGGATCTGCGAACGGAAGATGCTCCGGGCTACCACTTCTTCGTTGAAGGCCCACAGTTCCTCCGTGCTTCCTCCTCCGCGTCCGGCAATGATCACATCGACCTCAGGATGCTCCCGGTTGATCCAGTCGATGGCGGAGGCGATATCCGCAGCCGCCGATGGACCCTGCACCAGCGCAGGGCAGACCAGAACGTTCACGTAGTCGTTTCTGCCGGTGATGATCTTCAGGATGTCCCGTACCGCTGCTCCCGTGGGAGAAGTTACAACAGCGATGGTCTTCGGAAACGACGGCAGCTGTTTTTTGTTTTCCGCGTCGAACAGACCTTCTGCGGCCAGCCTTTGCTTCAGCTGTTCGAAGCGGATCGCCAGCTGGCCCTTGCCGCCCGTCTCCAGGTCCAGCACGTTCAGGGAATAATATCCGCCCCGCTGGTACACGGATACGTAGCCGGAGGCGATGACCTCCATCCCCTCTTCCATGGGGCAGCTGATCTGCGCGGCTGTCCTGGCGGAGAGAAAGCAGTTGATCTTCGAGGCTTCATCCTTCAGGGAGAAGTAAATGTGCCCTGAGCTGTGGTGCTTCAGGTTGGAGATCTCCCCGATGACGGACACGTCGGATAACAGCGGATCCGTCTTCAGCACCCGGCCGATGTAGCTGTTCAGTTGTCCTACACGCACCGGCGTCAATCCCATAAGAGCTTTCCTCCAAGCAGGGCTGTCCCCACCGCGTTGTCCGTGGCGAGGTCGTCCTCGTTCTCATCGAAGTAAACGATGATATCTTCCTTCTCCAGCGCATCGCTGATGTGGGAGCGGATGAACCTGCTGGAGGAGACTCCTCCGGACATGATGATGTCCTTCAGTCCGCTTCTGCGGCTGGCGTAGGTAAGCATGTTTACCAGGCAGTCGCTGATCTTCTCGAAGATCTCCCGGATCAGCTCGTTGCGCACCTGCTTATCCACATTGACGATGGATCTGGTGATGCTCAGGCTGGAGAGCTTATTCTTGATCTGTGTCTCGATACCGGAAAGGTTTATCTCTCCATCGGTCACGCGGATCGGCGTGAGCATATTGGTGGATCGTTTCGTTTCCATGGCGATGTCATCCATCTGGCCTCCTGAAGGGAAGGAAAAGCCCATGGCGACCCCTGCCCTGTCCAGCACCTGTCCGAAGGAAATGTCCTTGGATCCGCCGATGATATCCACATCGTAAAAGGCCCCTTCGCCGTGTATCCACTGGAATCCGCGGCCCCGCAGAAGATTGTACGGATCGTACGATCTGTTCCTCACCCGGAGCACTTCGCATGTCCCGCCGGAAAAATGGCAGGCCAGGAATTCATCCAGACTGGACATCTCCGTATAGGACTTGATGGCCTGGATGTGTCCCTCCTGATGAGAGAAGCTGATCACGGGGACGTCCAGGACCGCCCCGAGGGACCGGGCGAAGTTCTCGCCGGCAAGAAAGCACGGCATATAGGACCCTTCCGCCGGGCGGGGTTTGGAGGAACAGGCGATGGCGTCGATGCTGCTGCCCAGCACCTGTCCGAACTCAGCGAATTCGTCGGATGCCTCCGCGAACAGTTCCGGAAGGTTTTTCACATGCTGAAACAGGGCTTCGGACTGCCTGAGTCCCCGTTCGCCCTGTTTTACCTCCAGAAATCTGCGGATGTCACATATGATGTTGTCACGGTTCAATACGGCAACTGACGTCTTGTAGTTGCTGGTATCGATACCGAGAATGCATTGCTCAAACATGCTCTTTTGCCACGGCTCCCAGCACGCCGTGGATGAATTTGTACGAATCCGCCGTGCTGTATTTCTTGCCCAGGTCGATGGCTTCGTTGATGGCCACCGCGTCGGTAATATCCTCCGCGTAACGCATCTCCCCGATGGCAAGGCGAAGGATCGCCAGATCCACCTTAGCCATGCGGCTGGTCTTCCAGCGGCGGCTGCAGCTGTTGATCTTCCCGTCGATGTCCTCGAGATCTGCGACAATGCCGCCGAGGATCAGCTTCCCGCGCTGGATGTGATTGCCGGCCAGGCGCTCCTCAGCCAGTCTGTCCGCAGTCTCCTGGTTCAACTCTCCGGATGCCTCCATCTCATAGAGGATCTGCATCATGATCTCTCTGGCCTCATTCCTCGTCACTTCTGTCCTCCGGATCCTTATCGTTTTTCACTTCAACAATGACCGTGGTATCCTGCCCTTCTCCCTGAGCCTCCACGGCGTATTCATCTTTTGCCTCCAGGCTGACGCCCTGAACATGGATGTTGACCGCCGTAACGTCAACATTCACCATGTCCTTCAGTTCATTCTTCACGTTCTCCTGGATATCCCAGGCGACGGAAGGAATATTGCAGCCGTAATCCACGATCACGGATACATCCACTGCCGTCTCCTCGCCGGTGCGGCTGACCTTCGTCCCTTTGGCCGCGCTTTCCCTGCCTAAGATGTTCTTGGACAGCGCGTCGTACATGCCGCCGGCCATATTGCTGACCCCATCGGTCTTCAGGGTCGCGTTGACGGCGCAGACGGCCAGCACCTCATCTGAAAACGTATATTTGCTCATCTATTCTGTCTCCGTGAAGCCGCTGCTGCGGCCTCCTGTTACTCCAAAATCATCCCCCACAGTATATCAGAAAACTAGCTGCTTCGCAATTCTTCCGGGTTATCCTCCTGGTCCGGGAGATCGGCCTTGGGAAGGACGCGCATCTTCACCTGTTCGATCCTCCGGTCCTTCACGGACTGGATGATGAATTCGTAGTTTTCGTAGGTGATCAGCTGGTTCAGGTCATCCTCGTCCGGGATCTCTCCCAGGATGTCGATGAGGAATCCGCCGATGGTCTCGCTGGTCTCGGATTCGAGATCGATACCCAGTTCTTCATCGATGTCGTCCAGGTCCATGCTGCCGTCCAGGATCCAGGTGTCCTTGGAGATCATCCTGATCTCCGGTTCCTCCTCATCGTATTCGTCATCGATCTCTCCCATGACCTCCTCGATGATGTCCTCCATGGTGACGATGCCGCTGAAACCGCCGTACTCATCGATGAGAATGGCGATGTGCTGCTTGGTCTTCTGCAGTTCCACAAAGAGCGAGTCGATATTCTTGGTCTCCGGAACGAAATACGGGGTGCGCAGGATGGAACGGATATCCACGTTGTCGAAGCCCGCTTCCCTGGCCTGGATCAGATAGTCCTTGATGTACAGGATGCCGATGATATTGTCGCTGTCATCCTCATAGACCGGAATACGGGAAAAACGAAGCTCCATCAGCTCGTCCAGATACTCCTCCGACGGATCGTTGATGTCGATGGCGAAAACGTCCGTACGGGGAGTCATGACTTCATAAGCCAGAAGATCGTCAAAGGCGAACACGCCGGTGATCATCTTCTTTCCTTCTTCTTTCAGTTCTCCGCTTTCCTGCCCTGCCTCCAGCATGGACACGATGTCCTCCTCGGAATACTCGTTATAATTGTATTCGATCCGCTGGCGAAACAGCTTCAGGAAGATGAAAACGATGGCGGAGGAAATGGCGGTCAATGGGCGCATTGCCCAGATCACGGCCTGACAGAAGCCGGCGCCGGTCATGGCGATGCCGTCGGCGTGAAGTACCGCGATGCGCCGGGGAAGAAGCTCCGTGAAGGCGCACATCACCAGGGTGAGCAGAAGGATCAGCACCACAACGGAAACCAGGGTCAGGGTGTCCCCCTCCTTCATTCCCAGGTACATAAGGCCGAGCCTTACTGGATTCAGGAAAAACCATACCGCCGTTATCGCGGCGGAAGTTCCCAGCAGAACGCTGGCTCCACGCAGGGCAGGCATATATGTGCCGGGATCCTCAATGATGGCCAACAGGTCCTCAGCGCGATGGTTTCCATCGTCCGCAAGTCCACGGATCCTCACCTTGTTTACGGAGGACATGGCCCGTTCCACAGCCACCACATAGGCGTTGACCGCGATGATGGCGATAAATACAACAACGCTCCATAACGGAACAGTTTCAGATATCATCAGTTCTCCTTTCTGCGGAGCATCCAGTCCGTATCAGCCGGCTGCTCCATTTGGATATGTACGATCTGCTGGGGATGGGGCGCGGAGTCGATGCTCTCCCCCTCCTCATCCGTCATCCGGGTGATCTTCTGGGTAAATCCCGGGGATCCGCCCGGTCCGAATACTTCGATCTCATCTCCCAGGACCATCTTATTTCTCTGCTCAACTACTGCCATCCCGGTATCCGGATCATAGGACCGCACCAGTCCGATAAACGTGTAGTCCCTGGAGTAGGAGCTGGTCTCGTAATTGTGATCCTCCGCTCCCGGCGCGTGATAGTAAAACCCGGTGGTGAAATGGCGGTGCGACGCCTTGGACATCTCCTCGACCCAGGCATCCTCGCACTGCCATGCGGCCGGGTCCTTCGCGAAGGAATCGATGGCCTGCCGGTAGGCTTTCACCACATGAGCCAGATAGAATATGCTCTTCATCCGGCCCTCGATCTTCAGGGAGCACACGCCTGCCTTTGCGAGATCCGGAATATGCTCCAGCATGCAGAGGTCGTTGGAATTCATGATGTAGGTTCCCCGGGCGTCTTCCTCCACGGGCCAGTATTCACCTGGCCGCTTCTCCTCCTCCAGGCGGTATTTGTACCGGCATGGATGGGCACAGGCGCCCCGGTTGGCGTCCCGTCCGGTCATGAAGCTGCTCAGCAGGCATCTGCCGGAATAGGATATGCACATGGCGCCGTGAGCGAAGCACTCCAGCTCCATATCCTCCGGAATGTTCTCCCGGATCTGGCCGATCTCCGCAAGGGAAAGCTCCCGGGCAAGGACGAGCCGCCGGACACCCTGGTCGTACCAGAAGCGGGCGGAAAGATAGTTCGTCGTATTGGCCTGGGTGGACAGATGCAGCTGCGCCTGGGGGAAATGCTCCCGCAGAAGGCACAGCACCGCCGGATCGGAAACGATGAAGGCGTCGATGGGGATCCCCTTCAGCTCCGCCAGATACGTCTTCAGTCCGGGCAGGTCTTCGTTGTGGGCGTAGATGTTCAGCGCCATATGACAGCGCACGTTCCGTGCATGGGCGTATTCCACCCCGTCAGCGATCTGCTGCAGGTCGAATCCGCCGGCGCCGGAACGCAGGCTGAAGGCTTCTCCGCCGAAATAGACGGCATCCGCCCCGTATCGTATTGCGATTCTCAGTTTCTCCGGATCGCCGGCAGGCGCCAGCAGCTCCGGTCTGCTTATCATCCCTTGTGTGTTCATGGCGTTACTGGTTCAGATCCTCTTCGCTCCAGGGATGGTCAGCAACGTTCTTCTCATGTTCCGCCGCGGTCTTCGCATAGTATACGGTGCCATCGGGGCCGGCGAAGAAGAACAGATAATCGTTCTGTTCGTAATTGATCACCGCGTCCATGGCATCAGCCACCACCTGGCAGATAGGTCCGGGAGGCAGCCCCGCCACCTTACGGGTGTTGTACGGGCTGTCGCTGGAAAGCTGGCTCTGCTTCAGATCCACCCGGTCCTCCTGGAAGATATAGCATACCGTAACATCGCTGCCCAGGGACATATCCTGCTTCAGCCGGTTCATGAACACACCGGCAACGCCCGCCTGATCGTCCGCGGTCGCCTCTTTGGTGACGATGGAGGTCAGCGTCAGGAACTCGTGCACGGTAAAGCCCGTCGACTCGATCTGGCTCTTGCGCTCCGACAGCGCGGCATCCATCTGGTCGAGGCACATCTCGGTGAAGGTCTCGATGGTGATGTCATCCGAGGTCAGGTAATATGTGTCCGCGTACAGATATCCTTCCAGGGGGTACATGACCTTGTCGCCGAGGATCTCGTCGGTGAGGAACCAGTACTTATCGATGAGCTGCTTCAGGTAGGTCTTGTCGGACCAGACCGCCATGATCTCTTTGGAGGTATACGGCAGCTCCTGTGAGATGGCGTCAGCCACCTGCTGCAGCCGCGCGCCGTCGGAGACCTCGATGGACTTCTTCAGAAGGTAATCGAAATCACCGGTGTTGATGGCGGTCATCATCTCCGGGAAAGACATCGCGCGGTTGAATATGTATGTGTTGGCCTGTAGAGAGTCATATCCGCCCAGCTTCGTGTTGATCTTCGCGAAAAGCGGGCTCTTCACCAGGCCGTTTTCGTCCAGAATGTCTACGATGTAGCTCGCGCCGCTGCCGGAGGGGATCTCCACGGTGACGGATTCGTTGTTGTCCGGATCCACGGCTTCGATGCCGTTGAGATACATCAGGACCCCTCCTGCCCCGGCCGCAACGACCAGGAGCAGGATCACCAGGAGCAACTTGACTTTCGTGCTGCCTCTTCTTGTCATAAATGACCTCCTATACAAAAAGGAACGACAGATCGTTCCTTTTTTGAACTGACTATTTGGATCTGCCGAGATATTCTCCCGACCTGGTATCGATCTGTATCCGTTCGCCCTCTTCGATGAAGATGGGGACCTGGATGACGGCGCCGGTCTCGACCGTAGCCGCCTTGGTGACATTGGTTGCCGTATCGCCCTTCACGCCCGGCTCCGTCTCTGTGACCAAAAGGTCCACGAAGTTGGGTGCTTCCACCTGGAAGGCGTTGCCCTGATAGAATTTGATGGTCGCCTCATCGTTTTCTCTCAGGTATTTCATGGCCTCCTCCACCTGGTCGTAGGCCAGCGGGATCTGGTCGTAGGTCTCGGGATCCATGAAGTAGTAGAGCTCACCATCGTTGTACAGGTACTGCATGGATTTCGTCTCGATATGTGCCTTGGGGAACTTGGCATCCGGATTGAAGGATTCCTCCTTGATGGCGCCAGTCAGGATGTTCTTGTGCTTGGTCCTGACAAAGGCTGCGCCCTTCCCCGGCTTCACATGCTGGAAATCCAGAACAACATGCGGATCACCGTCTATCTCAAATGTAATACCCTTCCTGAAATCTCCTGCATAAATCATAGTATCTCGCCTTTCTCGTCACGGTTGTTTCCAATGACAGTATTATACAAAAACTGGTCCTGTTCGTCAATATCGCGAAGTTACTGCATATTCTTGAAGGGGCCGTCCAGACCGAAGTCGGACACCTCACCGACGATCTTGTACACATCGGACATCATCATGGTGAATCGCATCTGGCACTGGAGGTAATTGGCGGCAAGCGGATCCTGCATGAGCACCATGCTCAGCTGCTGCAGCTGCTGGAAGGCGTTCTGGTCCACTTCCTGCCCCATCATCTGTGCCGTCTGCAGCTCAAGCTGCTTCGTCATGAAATCCTTCAGCGCGTTGTCCAGCTCAGGATTCTGTTCGATCTGTTTCTTTGTGGCATCGAACTGCTTGAACTCCTCCGATTCGCGGATGGCCTTCGCCAGCTGATGCGCCTGATCATAAACGTTCATTGGCTGCCTCTCTTTCTTATCCTTTATCGAATGGCCTTCGATCCCCTCAGACCTCCTGAATCACAGGAAGAATGATCGGGGTTCGCTTGGTCTTGCTGTAAATGTATCGTTTTACTTCCTCACGGACATTGGTCTTGATGGCGTTCCAGTCGGTCATCCCGCGGTCGAGGCAGGAAACGATGGTCTCCTCCGCCCGGCGTGTGGTGGCTTCGATCAGATCCTCGTTCTCACGGGCATAGATGAATCCCCTTGTGATGATGTCCGGTCCGGAGACCAGCTGTCCGGCTTCCCTGTCGATGGCGGCTACCAGAATGATCAGTCCGGCTTCCGACAGGAGCCGGCGGTCGCGGAGCACGATGGTGCCCACATCCCCTACGCCGAGACCATCGACCATGATGCCTTCCGCATTGGCTACCTTTTCGATCTTTTTCGCCTTTTTCGGGGTGAGGCTCAGGCAGTCTCCGTTGGCCAGCAGGAAGATGTCCTCGGATCTCATCCCCAGGTACTCTGCCAGCTGAGCGTGCTTCTCCAGGAAGCGGTACTCGCCGTGTACCGGCATGAAAAACCTGGGCCGGATCAGGGAGTGCATGAGTTTCAGTTCCTCCCTGCAGGCGTGGCCGGAAACATGTGTCTCGGCGATGTCCGAATAGATGACCTCCGCTCCCTTCTCGATGAGCTGGTCCACGACATTGGACACCGTGAGTTCGTTGCCCGGCACCGGCGTGGAGGAAAGGATGACCATATCCCCCTTCTTGATCCGGATGGACTTGTGCTCCAGGGACGCCATGCGGGCCAGAGCCGACATGGGTTCTCCCTGGCTTCCGGTGGTGATGATGACCATCTCCTTGTCCGGGATGTTGTTCGCCCGGTTCAGGTCCACCAGCATATGTTCCGGAATGCGGATATACCCCAGCTCTTTGGCCAGTTCGAAGACGTTCACCATGCTCCGCCCGGAGATAGCCACCTTGCGGCCGCATTTCAGGGCGATGTCGATGATCCTCTGGATCCGGTGTACATTGGAGGAGAACGTGGCGATGATGATTCTGCCCCGGGCTGAACGGAATATCCCGTCCAGGGCCTCTCCCACCTTCATCTCCGACCGGGTGAAGCCCTGCCGCATGACGTTGGTGCTGTCCGCCATCATCAGCAGCACACCCTCGTTGCCGATCTGGGCCAGACGGCCGAAATCGATCTTATTTCCATCCACCGGCGTATAGTCGATCTTGAAATCGCCGGTATGAAAGATCACGCCTGCCGGCGTATCGATCTTCAGGCAGATGGAATCAGCGATGGAATGGGTGATCCGCTGTGCTTCCACACGGAAATACCGGCCCAGCGGGAAAACATCGCCGGCCTCGACGTAGTGCATCTGCGCCTGCAGGCCGTGTTCCTCCAGCTTGTTCCGGATAAGGCCCAGCGGGAAACGCATGCCGTAGATGGGCACATTCAGTTTCTTCAGCAGATACGGAATGCCGCCGATGTGATCCTCATGTCCATGGGTGATCACCAGGCCAAGGATCTTTTTTCCGGATTCCAGCAGATAGCTGAAGTCCGGGATGACCTTGTCGATGCCGAACATGTCGTCATCGGGAAATGACAGCCCGCAGTCGATGATGATGATCTCGTCATCGTACTCGATGGCCGTCATGTTCTTGCCGATCTCGTGAAGTCCGCCGAGCGGGATCACCCGCACCGGCATTGCCGCTTCCTTTCTGGCGGGCACGCTTCTGCGGCTCATCTGGGCTTCGATCCGCTTGGCCGCGTTCTCTTTTTTCTGGGGAGCAGCCGTCCGCTGCTTGGTCCCCTTCTTTGCCGAAGGCTTTGCGGAACCGCTTTTGCGGGAGACCGCGGCGCTCCTGCGCAGATCGCTCTGCCTGCGTCCGGTCTTCTTTGCGGAAGTCTTCAGTTCTTTGTTTTTATTGATATTTCTAGTCTTGCTCTTATTCTTCTTGCTCTTGCTTTCGCTCATTTTTCTCCTTTTCCGAGAAGTGCGAAGTCAGGTCCGTCAGCCCTTGACCACCAGATTGATCAGTCTTCCGGGGACGGCAATGGTCTTCACCACATTCCTGCCTTCCGTCAATCCTCTTATCGTTTCATCCTCAGCGGCTATGGCCAGCATATCTTCTCTGGTCGCATCGCCGGGGATGTTGATTCTTGCTTTGTTCTTGCCGTTGATCTGGACCACGATCTCAACGGTATCCTTCTGCAGCGCGTCGGGATCGTATTCAGGCCACTTCTGCCCGTAGGCCCGGCCTTCATAGCCCAGATGCTCCCACATTTCCTCAGCCACGTGGGGAACGAAGGGGGTCAGCAGGACCACCAGAGTGCGGATGGCCGTAGCGTACAGCTGCGGGTTGATCTCCCCTTCTCTGTATTTGTACAATTCGTTGACCATCTCCATGATGGCGCTGATGGCGGTGTTGAAGTTGAACCGTTCTCCGATATCATCGCCCACCTTCTTGATGGTATAGTTCAGGGTGTACGCCAGCTTGCGGTCGGCGTCGTTTTTCACTGCGTATTCTCCCGGGCAGTTCTCACAGCCGGCCACGAAATCGTAGACCAGACGGTAAACACGGTTCAGGAACCGGAAGGATCCCTCAACGCCCCGGTCTGACCAGTCCAGCTCTCTTTCGGGCGGAGCGGCGAACAGGATGAACAGACGCGCGGTGTCCGCGCCGTACTTCTCGATGATCTCCGCCGGACTCACAACATTGCCGAGGGACTTGCTCATCTTAGCGCCGTCCTTGATCACCATGCCCTGGGTCAGCAGGTTCTGGAAGGGTTCCTCGTCCTTGACCAGACCCAGATCGTGGAGAGCCTTCTGGAAGAAACGTGCGTACATCAGGTGCATGATGGCGTGTTCCACGCCGCCGATGTACTGGTCAACGTTCATCCAGTAATCCACCTTGTCTTTGCTGAAGACTTCTTCGGTGTTTCTGGCGTCGCAGTAACGCAGCTCATACCAGGAGGAATCCAGGAAGGTATCCATGGTGTCCACTTCTCTTCTGGCCGGCTTGCCGCAGACGGGACACACCGTATCGATGAAGGACTTGCTGGTCACGATGGGAGATTCGCCCTTGCCGGTGAATTCCACGTCCGTGGGCAGCATGACCGGAAGGTTCTCTTCCTTCTCCGGCACCCAGCCGCAGTCGTCGCAGTAGATCATGGGGATCGGTGTTCCCCAGTAGCGCTGACGGGAGATCAGCCAGTCGCGCAGACGATAGGTGATGGTCGGCTCGCCGATGCCCCTCTCCTTCGCCACTTCCGCGATCTTCTGGATGGCGTCCTTGTTGTTCATGCCGTTGAATTCGCCGGAATTGATGACGATACCTTCCGCGGCACATGCCTCCGTCAGGTTGTTCACGTCCACATCCGGATCCTGCGGATCGATGACCGGAACGATCTCAAGACCGAACTTCTTCGCGAAGTCGAAGTCTCTCTGGTCATGAGCAGGTACACCCATGACGGCGCCGGTTCCGTAGCCCATCAGGACGTAGTCGGAGATGTAGATCGGCATGGGTTTATGAGAGAAGGGATTCACGGCATAGCGGCCGATGAATACACCTGTCTTCTCGTTGGTGGTCGATGTACGCTCGATCTCAGTCATGTGAGCGCACCGGTCGATGTACTCCTTCACCGGAGCCTCGTATTCCGTTCCCTCGACCCAGCGGAGAACAT